>JBILSS010000138.1:0-5692 GCA_044371965.1 Vampirovibrionales bacterium | reverse complement strand
TGTACAGTAGGCTATTCTAGGAGCCTAGACTCGCAGATGTGTGATTGTACAAAGACGTACATAAGCACATCGAGAATCGTAGCGACAACGAAGAGACACTGTACAGAAAATTATAAACTTGGCTATAAAGCGATACTCTATTAAATGAATGCGTGTGTAAGGATGCTATTATGTCGACGTACAATCCCTATTACTACGGTGCTTACCCGATTACCTATACCCCTGAACAGGTGCGTTCTTACTATCCGCCGAATTTCAATCCGCCTGTTGTGGCGCCTGTTTACACGCCTACTCCTTCCGCACAACCGCACTATTATTCGCCACCTGTCTATCAACAGCCTAGTCATCCACAGTATCAGGCGACACCAGCTCCTTATTATCAGCCTGTCACCCCACCGAGACCGTCGTCTCGATTTCAAGGGTATACCCAAATGCCTCAACATACTTCACCACAAGCGAATCAATCGTCTAACACAGGCTGGATCATTGCTGGACTTGCGACTGTCGTGGGAGGGGTGCTTTATTTCTTAGGTAGAAAAGGTAAGATTCATCCTAAATTGCAAACAGGCATTCAAGGTTTTGAAAAAAATCTAGGCAAAGGGTGGGGTTCTGTTAAATCTCACGCCGCTAAAAGCTGGAATTGGGTAAGAGGCAAAGGCTATATTTCGTCAAATTCGCGACAAGCTCAAGCTCAAAACGCTTCAAACAAAGTCCAAAAGGCTTTTCAACAGGGTTGGGACTGGACAAAAGACAAGGCGAAAGACGCTGGCGATTGGTTCAACAAAACCTTTAAGAAAAAACCTTAGAAGCTTCATTAGGCTGTGATACAATAGGGTATATTCGACGGAAGGTATCCTCCCATGAAATCTCCCTTTAAAACCGAAGAAAAGCGTCCCTTTGTCGCCATCGTTGGCAAGCGTGCAGGCTATGTTCAGATCGCCACAAGCCGTGAAACAACGCAACAAGCAGAAGTCCCCTTGGCGTTATTCGACGCCTGCCAAGCATGGAGTGCCTTCTTGCAAACGCAAGAAAACGTCGCTAAAGTGTATTGGCTTCAATTTAGCGAAGTCGTCGAACATTTACATTGGCATTTGTACCCACGCTTCACCCACGACACGCTTAAAGGCACGGATGCCTTTAATGCTCGTCATACATCCGAAGCCCAAGTCCCGTGGGATTTACATTGGCAAACGGCGTTGTTTCAATGGGCGAATCGCTATGATGTGGCGGTGTTGGATCCTGATGGCGTTTTGGTGGATCCGTCCGCCTTATTTCCTGATTATAGCCAAGTGACGTCCTAAATTATGGTGTATACGTTAAATCACGCCGAAATGCAAGACTGGATGCGTTATGCCTTGAAGTTGGCTCAAAACGCTTTGCCTCACGATGTGCCTGTGGGGGCGGTTTTTTTAGACGCCGAAGGTAAGCGTATCGCTGAAGGGGTGAATACCCGAGAGAAAGACAATAATCCCTTAGGGCATGCAGAACTCAATGCGATGCTGGAAGTGGCTGAAAAACAAGGCGATTGGCGTCTGAATGATTTTACCTTGATTGTGACCCTTGAACCGTGTGGCATGTGTGCGAATGCGTTAAAGCAGGCTCGTGTGGGGCAGGTGATTTTTGGGGCGTATGATCCGACTGAAGGCGAATCGCCTTCTAAAGTCTTGCAAAGCGAAGGCGGATCGCTAAAAGTGATCGGGGGCATCCTCGAAGAAGAGGCGAAAGAGGCGTTACAAGCCTATTTCAAAAGCAAACGAGGGATGCCGTAGCATCCCTCGTTTATAGGCATTGTTTAGAAAACTAAACAATAGCAGTATAAGTAGCTTTAGCCATTGCAGCAGTTGTGTTGGCTTTCATGACGTTAGTAACATTCACTTCACGATTGTTGATGTACAACTTGTCATGGTTTTGGCTGGCTTTCATCGCAGCCAATTTAGTATTTTTCATTTGTTGTGTTTGACCAACACGTTGAGCATCGGTTTTCGCAACAGCTGGTGAAAAGGCATTCGTTTTCATCTGTAATTTCATTACCAGAGTCCTTATACAAGAATAACACAAGGATTTCTCAAAAAGAAACCCAACAGTATCATACAAAAGAAAGTAAAAAAGTCAAGACCTTAGTGGCTCTAGAAGCATTTTGTTACAGTTTCACAGGGTTTTCTAGGCTGTCTTTCCACGCTTGCACAATGGTGTCATGTTGAAAGCGTGTCGTATGCGTTTCACATGGCACAGAAAGCACGTTTAGGGCAATGTCGTTCGCACTTAAACCCTTTCCCTGCTTGCCTTTCAAGCAAGTGCCTTGTTGGGGTAAGCCTTCCACCACAGGACGGCTCGCTTCATCCACAAACCAATAGGCACAATTGCCACAGGTCTTGGGCTGGATTTGGTAGTGAGACAAGGTTTGCGTCAATTCGGCAAAGGCCTCTTCAAGCTTGGGGGTGTGCTGGGTTTGAAAACGCTGTTGCTTATAAGTAAGTGTCAGGGCGTAGAGTAAGCCATTAGAACAGGGTTGAATATCCACATCAATATCGGCGACAATTTCTTGAGAGCCGAGCGTTAAAATAAACGGTGTTTTTGTTTCTAGCGTTTGAGGTGCCGAAATACTCGTTCGTTCAGGTACAGGCAAGGCTTCACTAGGACGCATCGGCTGAACACGGGGCGTTTCTATGACATCTTGAGAAGGGCTTGAATGAGGCTGATCTAAACGACTCAATTTTTGAACGCTCCAGCCTATAACGGCGACAGGAAACGCCAGTATTTCAAGCAACGTGGCAGAAAAGACAATCAAGGTTGAATTGAACCAGTCTGAAGGCTTAACGCGAGCGACGCTTAAGGCAACTCCCCACAAAAGCAGTTGACTCCCTGCTAAAATTGACCAAGCCAAAGACGTGCCTATTTTTTCAGGCAAAAGTCCTTGCTTCACAAAAAAGGCGAGGCTGGCTAAAACAAGGGTATTTAAAATTAAATTACTGGGGAGCATCGCCAAGCGTTGTTCGAGTTCACGAGGGCGAGCCAGTCGTATAAAGCGACTAAACAGCCCTGTAATTACTGTGACGGTGGCTTCTATTTCTTGCGTAACATGGGCAAAAACATCGGGGTAATGCCGTTGGTACACAATCATACCAGGCACCCAATGCACTTTCATACTGGGTAAGTTCGTACTGGCTTGATTGAGCGTGATGCTCCATGGGGCGTAGCCTAGGCTAGGGTGATGTTCAATCGGGAAGCGTTCAAGCACACTGGGCTTAAAGGCAAGTCCGCTATGACGAAACAATAAGCCTAAGCCTCCATGAAAGCGTCCGACGCTTTCAATGCGAGACCGTAAGCGAGTCAACAAGCCCAAGCTACGACTCAAGACCCCTTCCCCAAAATCCCGATGAGCCATATAGCCTTGATACACATCATGCTGATACGCCACGGAAACGGTATGGCTTAAAAAATCAGGTTTAATGAGGTCATAGACATCCAACAAAACAAATAAATGCGGGGGATGCGTCGCTAAAATGCGGTTCAAGCCCCACCGTAAAAGGCTTTGTTGATTTTGAGCAAAGGCATCAGGCACGTTTAGCCACTGGCAATTTTCAGGCAAGTCAAGCGATTCTTGCATCCATTGGGTGTGTGGATGAGCCAAAACCACGAGGCTTAGATTGTCATACGTTTGTGCGTTTAGGCAAGCTAAAAAATCTTGCAAAGCTATATCGTCATGGGCGTGCATTAACGGCACAACGACACTTACGTCGAAGTCTTGCCCTTTAACAGGGGGGCGATACGTCAAATCCAGCCGACGCCCTTGCTCAGCCGAATACAAAACCCATAGGCTTCTAATGCTCAAAAAAGCAACCAGCGTATAGAGCAAGACATCCGCTGGGGCAATAAAGTAAGGGGTAAACGGCAGTGATGGCATAGGGATTTCCTTTGAAAAAGCACTGCCCTCATTCTAGGCGAAAAGTCTATTTTTGGCTATAGATGAAAAGCCCGTATTGCTTTGCTTCACAAAGGAGCCTCCTCCAAATGAAGGAACTGCTCAAACTTTCAAAACACGCTGTCGATACATTTAACGTAACAAGGTTGCCTAGCGAAAACAGTTTTTGTTCACGACTGGGATTAACAAATTTGTTGCACGGATGCAATACACACGGATGCAGGAATATCCTCTTCTGACTCTCTCTTTCACTCATCACCTTTAAGTCACCAGACGTTTAAACGGTTTAAATGCTTGCATTTTAGATCTATAAAACGCTCTTTTGTACTTAAGAAGCTTGTGCCAAAAACCACGAGCGATTCGTTAAAGGCTTAGGCAGAATGGATATGAAATAGCATCCTAATCACGGAAGATAAGGAGCATTTTATTATGCCTATTAATGTTAATACCAACGTGCAATCCATTAATGCACAACGTTTGTTAAGCAAAAACACCATGGGCTTAAACAAATCTTTAGAGCAGTTAGCGTCTGGATTCAGAATCAATAAATCTTCGGATGATGCGGCTGGTTTACAGATTTCTGAAGTATTAAGATCCCAAATTCGCGGAAGTGAAAAAGCCAATGACAACGTTCAAGACGGAATCAATGTGCTTAACACGGCAGACGGTTCACTCAGTACGATTACAGACAAC
Organism: Vampirovibrionales bacterium; assembly: GCA_044371965.1. GTDB lineage: Bacteria > Cyanobacteriota > Vampirovibrionia > Vampirovibrionales > JAJTHC01 > JAJTHC01. Next base: position 1,077 of record JBILSS010000138.1, on the reverse strand, counting down.
CTGCAACGGATGCGTGAACTTTCGGTACAAGGGGCGAATGACACGCTCAATATCGATCAACGTTCTGCCATTAACAAGGAACTTAAGCAACTGACGGCAGATATTTCACGTATTGCCAATTCCACTGAATTTAACGGCAAGAAGCTCTTTTCTTCTGTCACGAATTACAAGATTCAAGTGGGTGCGGAATCGGCTTCAGCCACCAATGTGTTGGATATTGGCGGCACCAATTCTGCCTTGGGTACCTTACAAGCCACCAGTTTGGGCTTGCAAAACGCAGGTGCGGTTATGCAAGTCGGCGTAGGAACCAATGCTTCAGCGTTGAGGGCGATTTCAAAAATTGACACGGCCCTTCAAACCGTGGGTAACCGAAGAGCATCGATTGGTGCAATGACCAACCGTTTAAGTTCCGCTAGTCAGAACTTGTCGATTGCGATCGAGAACTTCAGTGCCAGTGAATCACGCATCCGTAATGTGGATGTGGCAAAAGAATCCGCCAATATGACCAAGAATCAGATTCTTCAACAGGCAGCGGCGACGGTTCTTAGTCAAGCTAATCAAGCCCCTCAGCTTGCCCTTAAGCTACTTGGCTAAGTCTTTGAAACTTATAGACGAAGGGTTTAGTCCATCCTTACTAAGCCCTTCACGTCTTCAACGATTTATTTAGAACCGTAAAACATAATGAAGGAGGTGAACGCTATTTTATTCGGTTGAAATTCTCTCAAATTACTCTTTTTAGGAACAAACATTAAAGGATTCATTTACTATGGGTATTCAAATCAATACCAATGTGCAATCTCTCAATGCACAACGTTTATTGGGTCAAAACACCAATAACTTGGGCAGATCACTTGAGAAATTGTCTTCTGGATTCAGAATCAACAAATCTTCGGATGATGCCGCAGGCTTGCAGATTTCTGAAAGCCTCAGATCCCAAATCAGAGGTAGCCAAAAAGCCAATGACAACGTTCAAGACGGAATCAATGTGCTTAACACGGCAGACGGTTCACTCAGTACGATTACAGACAACCTGCAACGGATGCGTGAACTTTCGGTACAAGGGGCGAATGACACGCT
>JBILSS010000022.1:0-18997 GCA_044371965.1 Vampirovibrionales bacterium | reverse complement strand
CAAGGCTAATCCACCAAGCGTCGAGTCGTTGTGATCGTTTCACTCAATCGTCACAGGGACTCTTCAGTCACCCCCCCTTTCATCTATAGACCCTTGCTCAAGGCAAAAGTTTTTTGGATTCACTCAAAAAAACACTTAAATCAGAAAACATCACAAATAAACCTTCAAAAAAGAAGGAACACACCGTGAGAGGTTACTGAAGCAAGTTTAAGGGAAATGGCTGGAACCTACGGACGCTTTGTCAATAGGTGAAGCTCGATCTCATGTATTTATATTAACCGAAAAAATTAAACAGGAAAGCACTTTTTTCATTTTTAACCGCACTTGTAACAAGTTTTTAGGATTGTAAAATTTCAAGAAACCCCTTGACAAGCCTAAAAAATCAGATAGCCACGCCAATTGCGTTGTAGTAAAAGCACTTGGTTGGGGCTTAATGTATCATTTAATTTGTTTAAATCATGTAACGATTTATAGGGACGCCCTTCGATGATGCTCAAGGCAATGCGTCCATTTGCCCCTGGAAGGGTGATGAGATCATCATAGGAAGCGGCATTGATATTCACTTTGCTTTGTATCTTGACAGTCCTTTTCTCGCCGTAGTGGAGGAGATCGCGGTCGTCCGCATAACTGGGGTGCCACAAGTAAGACGCCGCATCGGTGGAAGGAACGACGACGAAAAGTATCATCAATGTGAGAAATAGCAAAGTAATAAAACGACGCACGAGATTACCACGAGATTAAAAAGAGAAACACGACACTAGCCTAAAATCCCCTAAATCTCTTTTTGTGTCATAATAAAAGAAATTATTTTTAGGAGTTTAAATCGTGACCACCGCAGAAGCCTTAACCTTGCTCCCTTACGAAAAAACGGCGTTGCCTCAACAAGCGACGACTGAAACGCCCCTGCTCTTAGAAGTGTTTGAAGGTAAGTCCCTCAAGCGTCCCCCCGTGTGGATGATGCGTCAAGCAGGGCGTTACATGCACGAATACCAAGCCGTGCGTCAACATTATAGCTTTTTAGAAATCTGCAAAACGCCTGAAGTCGCCGTGGAAGTCACCCTGCAACCTCTCCGAGCCTTTGGATTCGATGCATCCATTATTTTTTCCGATATTCTCATTCCCCTTGAAGCCATGGGCTTAGATCTAAGCTTCACCGATTCGCATGGACCTGCCTTTGCCAACCCCTTACGTACCGCCAGCGACGTCGATGCCTTTCACCCTGCCGACGTGCAAGAAACCTGCGGATTCCTCGCTGATGCCTTGACCCTAATGCGTCGAGAACTTACAGGTACAGGTATCGCCCTAATCGGCTTTGCTGGTGCCCCATGGACGCTCGCCAGTTACGCCCTAGAAGGCAAAAGCTGGAAGACAGGGCAACACACCAAAGCCTTGCTCGTTGAAGATCCCCAGCGTTTGCACACGATTTTACAACGCATTACCGATATGCTGATTCCTTATCTTTGCATGCAAGTCGACGCAGGTGCGGAAGTCCTGCAATTGTTTGACACATGGGGCGGTCTCGTGCCGACTCGTTACTATCAAGATTTTGTCATGCACTATCAAAACCAAGTGATTTCGGGGGTTAAAGCCAAGCATCCGCATATTCCCATTGTGCTATTTGTAAAAAATAGCCGAGGCTTGCTGGATGTCATTGGGCAAAGCCCAGCAGACGCCATTAGCATCGACGATTTAACATCGCTAAGCGATGCTCGCCAGATACTAGGGGATACTCGCATTTTGCAAGGCAACTTGGATTCAAGCTTTTTGTTTAGCCAAAACGAAACAGCTTTGGTCGCCGAAGTGCATCGCCTGCTGGCTGAAGGTGGAGATTCGCATTACATTTTTAATTTAGGTCACGGCGTTTTACCTAAAACGCCACGCTCGAACGTCAAGCTGGTGGTGGATACCGTCAAGGCTTGGCAGGCATCTTAAAAGGAAACCATTATTATGATGACATATAGCCCCCTCTACGAAAGAACTCCGCTAGCGTCTTGGGATGAAATCCCCCAAGCGAATATGGCTCAACGCTGGATTTTTGTGGGCATTGATCTCGCCCCCAATGCGTCGCTGGAAAGCGGTATCGCTATTTTGGATCGAGACCTCACGCTCCTGCGTATGGACAAACTCTATAGCGACGAAGCGATTATCGATGTGCTTACCCAATTAGGGGCGGCTCACACCTTGGTGGTGTCTTTGGATATGCCGAAAAACCTAGCGATTACAGGGCGTTTTCGGCAAGAAGAAATCAAGTACAACGCCATGCGGTTGGACAATCCCGAATACGACCGCCCTGTGGTCGATCGCTTTTCGGATCGTGCCTACCTACTTTATAAGAAAATCAGCGACTTGGGCATTTTGCCGTTTTTGACGTATACGCCGAATACCAAGGCGAGTTTCAAGTTTTTCTTTCCTTATAAAAGTCGTTCGCCTCAAGGGTGTCGTGCCTTGCAAGGGCTGATTCAAGAAGAGCTGAAGGTCAAGAATATGCCCACAAACTTGGCACCGAGTTCCGTTTTAGAAGCCTTGTTGGCTTCGTACAGTGCGTGGTCGACCTTTGCGGGTACGCTGAACAAGGAGTTTCAGATTAAGCGGAATCATCAGGGCTTGAATGTGCTGGTGTCTAAAACGCCTGTGGATTATACGAATAAAAGTGAAGTTCGTCCTGCGTGGGTGCCTGCTTAGCTTTGATTTTTTCTTTTGTATGGTTTTACTCTAAAGATGAGTATAATGAAGTGGTCTATTTTAAAGAAGTGGCAAGTCAATATCGTCGTTGGCAGGTGTGGTTGTGCTTGGTGTAGACGTGGGTATCGTCAGCGACGTTCCGCTGAAAAGCGGCAGATCGTCGTTGGTGGTTGGCTGTGGCGAGGGGTTACTACCGTCTAAGTTGTAGTGTTTTTGAGCCAATTCATTTGGCGGATTCAAGTAACAAGTGACGCAGGTTGTGGCGGTTAAGCCACAGCATGCTGTACCTCCAACGGGGTCTTGCAATTCAAGCACTTGTAATGACGACTGTTCAGCAAATGTGTTTACACTTGTGCTTGAGATTGCTTTATAAGACAATAGAAATGTTCTATTTCAATCTAATCAATGTTTATGAGATAAAAAATAATGGTAAAAGTATCCAATCTACTTAACCCTGCCTTAAAAGAATACCAACGTAAACAGGTCGGTGCCTTCCCCATCGTCGGAGCCTTGTCCGCTGCCACTTCATTTGGAGCCTCCCTTGCCTACGGCATTGGTGGTTCGGGCTTGTGGTACGAACAAATGCAAAAATCCAAGCACCCTCGCTCTAAACAGACGGATGCTCAAGAGCTTGGCATCAAAACCATTGAGCCTCAAACGCCCTTTGGGAAAATAGGGATGAAAGCAGGGAAATCCGCAGTTTTACTCACGTCTTTAGCAGGCATTAGTGGGGGCGTGGCAATGGGTATGCCTTTGATGTCAGTGGGGGAAGGTATCAACTTGGGATCCGCTCCCATTATTCAAACGCCTGTCGGCACAGGTTTGTTTGGTATTGGGCTAGGGGCTGTTTTTGCGACACTGGCTCAAGAAGACGATCACGCCTTAAAGTTGGATCCCCAACGCTTAAAAGCGATGAGTCTGCCTCAAAAGGGTGTTCACATTCTTCAAAACATGGGCAAGACACTCAAGTCATCGTTTCAAGACGGTTTGATGCTACCCAAGCAGGCGATCGCTTTGTTTGGCAAGGACAAATTACACGCCCAACGCTTTTTTCAAGATACGCTCTTTTCACTCGTTTCACGCAAAGTGGCGTTAGAGCAACACTTAAAGGCAGACGGTTCGTTTCACTATGCCATGAAGAACGTCCCCACGAAAAGTTATCTCATGTCGTTTGCGTCGCTTCTGTTGATGCTAGGGGGGGCGAGTGTGGTGGCATCTGAACTCTTATTACCGAAACAAAAAGCCTTGCATAAAAAAGCCTTGCAATTTGAAGAAGCGGGCTTCTTGGCGGACAATATCGGGGTGACTCGCTTTGGTTTAGACAAGCTCGTACAAAGTAAAGACTTTGGCGGAAAAGCAAGAGGTGTGGGCTATGCGACAGGAGGCGTGGTCAACGCCGTAAGCCAGTTTATGAGTTTGGACGAAACCTACGGTCGAGCGACGCAATGGCTCGGGGTGGCGTTGATTTTTCTAGGTTTTGGCTTTGATCGTTATGGAATGCTTCAACAGGCGTTGAAATCACGGACGCACGGCACTGAACTCACCAAGCTGGTGCAGAGCCTTCATGTGGATTTGCGGGATGTGATGAAGTCTGATGAAATCAAAGCGACCCTAGCAGGCTTCAAAAAAGGCGAACTTCCTACGTCTCATGTTTTAATGGGACTCAAACACCAGTTTGAAAACAATACAAAGCAGGGTAAAGCCTTTGACGTTAATCAACTTGACGGACGCTTTAAAAAATCCGTGACGCATCAACAGGCGATCGTGCCTGAACAGGTCGCAAGTGAAACAAGCCAATTATTGAAAGAATCGAAGGCGTCTTTTGCGATGCCTTAATTTTTATCTGCACGCTTTCTTAAAAAATGTTATAATGGCGAAAAGTTTAAGAAAGAGAGAGAGGTTCTTCTGATGAAACTCGTATTCAATGCGTTAGCCCTTCTTATTGTTTCGATCGCCCTGTTCAACTTCGGCGGATGCACCGCTCCCCCCACCGAACACAACGAATCGGTGACTCGCCCAGGGGAAGAAAAAATCACTTTTGCCCAAAATGTAGCCCCTACTGAAGCCTTAAGCCTTATGCCTTTTTTAAGCGAAAGTCCCTTGCTTTTAATGGTAAGTGCGGATTTATGTGCCGAATGTCAAGCCTTAAAACCCGTCTTGGCTGAAGTGAGTAAAACTTATCCTCAAACGCCTGTGTTGGATTTAAACCTGAATCACAAACCGCAATGCCCCTTAGGTCTCAAAAATTATGATGCCCTAATGACCGCATATGCCCCTGTCGTCACCCCCACCTTGATTTTTATTGCCAAAGGCGGAGCCGTCTCTGCGATTTTAGCAGGCAATCAAAAAGTAGACTATCTTCACGAAGCCTTCAAAAAAATACAATTGCCTAAAGACCAATCGCCCAAAACCCTTCCAAACCCCAACAATCTGTTGAGTTGTGGCTAATGATGCTACTCGCTTTTTTAGACGGCGTGGGGCAAGAAGCCATGAGCTGGGTGCAGGGGCATCCGTTAGGGTGGTGGTCACCGTTGTTTGCCTTTGTCTTAGGCTTATTGAACACGTTGAATCCTTGCACGGTGAGCGTTTTACCCTTATGGGGGCTTTATCTGTTTGGGGAATCACCCCTGAAAGAAGCCACGCATGATTCGCCTGATTTTCAAGTGCGTTTAAAGGGGTTTCGTCGTTACTTACACCTCAGTATTTTGTTCACCACGGGCATGGTTTTGGCATTGTCTATTTTGGGATTTATAGCCTTGCAGTTGCGTTGGGTCGTTTTTGGGGCGTGGAATCAGCCGTGGGTGTGGATGCTCGCAGGAACCTTCACCTTTCTTTTAGGACTTTCCATTATTAGAAAATGGGATGTGTCTTCGATACTTCAAAACCTTACGCAAGGGCTTTTTAAAATCAGCCAACTTTCTTGGTTGGAAGCCTTGAAGCCCTTATTTTTAGGGGTAAGTTATGCCTTTATTTTGTCGCCCTGTAGTACGCCTTTTTTGCTGGCTTTAACGGTGCTTTTATTGCAGAGTCCACACCCTGCCGTTAGTTTTTTAAGTATTGTGATGTATAGCTTTGGGCAAGGGCTTTTATTTTTGTTATTGCCGTTGATTTTACCTTTTCTGCAAGATCGTTTGGAATCTTCGTGGCTAGAGCGTTTACAACAGGCGAGCGGTTGGCTTTTACTGGTAATGGGTGTTTGGTTGATGCTTTATCCTCTAGTTTTTAATCGCTAAGAAGGCACGCCATTGCGAGTGTATAGTGTTTTATATACAAAAAGTGTTGAGTGAAAGAATCGTTGCACCAGCAGGCGTCCAAGCACTAAATGCGAGGCTTCCGAGACATTTTGCGGACGTCGTGTAAAGAGAATGATGCGACGAGGTGGGGACAAAAAACCTTCTTATTCACGAAGTGAATCTTCACCTTTAGGAAGGAGAGGTTGGGAGAGGAAACCAACGGTTTTCTTTCCCAAGAGAAAAAGTCTATGACTTTTTCGACTTGAAGGGGGGATTTTCAAGGGGGGGACGAAGGGGAGGAGAAACGCAATACGTCCTCCCCCGTCCCCCCTTGAACCGCCTTTGGGGGTTTTGAGTAATCACCCCTATTTTTAGGCAAGTTATAATGTAGACCGCCTGTGGCGGTTTGGCGGCACAAAGACACCCAAGCACCAGCTCAAAAAGGAGATAAAAATCTATTTTGAGGGCATACCGCATTTTGGGTATGAAGCGTAAAATTATTTAGACCACTATATTTAGACGATTTTAAAACCATAATCTAGCCCTTCCGTATCATTATACGACATACTAAGTATAGCAATGTGGACGACTCTAAGGACAAAACGAAAATGGCTCGTCAAGATGATTCAACTTTCAATCAAGGAACGCTTGTGAACTATTACAAGGTACTTGGACTTGAAAATTACGCCACACTTAGCGAAGTGCGTAAGGCGTATCGAGGCTTGGTGAAGACCACGCATCCTGATGTGGTGGCACCTGAATTGCGAGACGAAGCCACCGAAATTTTTAAGACGGTGCTATTGGCTTACACGGTGTTGAATCACCCTGGTAAAAAGCAGTATTATGACGAGCAATTGCAAAGCGTGATTGATGCCGTCAAACAACGTGTGAACACGCATCAAGCCAAGACGCAACAGGACGGCTCTAAGGACGCTAAAAAATCCGCTCATAAGCATGGCGTTCAAGGCAAGGGCGAATCAACCCAAAAATCTGAAGAAAATGCTGGTCACAAGCCTAAACACAAGCCTAAACACAAGCATTCGCATAAGCATCACGGTCATAAAAGTAGACCCATCAAGCCCCCTGAAACAAGTGAGCCGTTTATTGCGGTGCCGTCTAAACCTATGTTTTGGAAAAAATGGTACACGCTTTATGTCGTGGAATCCAAGCCCAATACGTGGCATGCCACGTGGGAACCGAATGCCAAGCAACGTCAGCAAGCGGCTCAAAAAGGGATTTTGTTTAAGTGTGTGAATTATTATTCAGGCACGGTTTTACAACATGTGCAAGTACCCTTTGGCGTCATTCCTGATACAAGCAAGGCGTGCGTGCTAAAACTGGCGATCAACAATAGTATTTTACTCAATTTACAAGTCGAAAAAGTCAACGCCAGTGGCGGAGGCTGGTTCGGCGTAGGGGACTCCCCCAAACCGAGTCGTCCCCCCAAGGTGCAGACCGCTTCTGAAGAGTGGGACGATGAAGAAGACTATGAAGACGACGATTATGAAAACGTGAATAATGATGCGTCTGAAGAAAGTTCGACGCCTGAAGCGGAGCCTGTAAAAACGTCAGGTACGGCGTCTAAGCCCAGCTCATCCAAAGGAAGCAGTACGCCTCCCGAAAAAGCCTCTGGTGGGGGGGCAAGTAAATCGCATACGCCTTATAAGCCTTCGGCTTCAAGCGGTTCTTCTTCGCCAAAAACGGAACAGTCGCAAGCTTCCGAGATCCCTTTATTGCTGGAGGTGTGGGAAGCTGTGTTGGGGACTGAAAAAGAAGTGCAATTGCCTAGTCAAGGCACGAATGAGGCAGGGCTTGGCAGTGTGACGGTACCACCAGGGATTCAGCCTAATCAGCAGTTACGTATTACGTATAACGAAGAAAGCTACTTGTTTCGGGTGTCGATTGTGATTCCAACGAATTTGGGCGAAGAGGCTCGAAATTGTTATGAGATTTTGCAACATTTAAGCAGCACCGAATAAGGGGGGCATTTATAGCCAAGTTTATAATTTTCTGTACAGTGTCTCTTCGTTGTCGCTACGATTCTCGATGTGCTTATGTACGTCTCTGTACACCTCACCCATCTGCGAGTCTAGGCTCCTAGAATAGCCTACTGTACAGAAAACTCTAAACTTGACTATAAAACACTATACCGTCTCAAGGGAATAAATCAATTCAAAAACGGAGCTGACGTTCACCAGCTCCGTTTAAAAAGGCTTAAAGTGATACCAATTAAACGGTATGAAAGACTATACACTTACCGCTGAAGGGATGGCTTCCGTTGCCCCTTCCACGAGTTTGTCTGAAATATAGCGAGGGAATTGACGTCCTCGTTCAGACATAAAACGCTCATAGCTTTTCACACCAAAGGTTTTAATGACGTGTTGTTCTACAAAGTCAATATCAAAGGGCTTACAGCTAAAAATATCGAAGAAAAAGTAATCTTTTTCCACAAAGGAATGAAAGGTCAAGTGCGATTCAGCAATAATCACCACGCCCGTAATGCCCTTGTCTTCAGGAACCAAGCCACTATACGGAAACACATAAGGCGGGATGATTTTCGTCATGCCGATGAGTTCAGGCAAGTCGTCCAAAAAGGACTGCACCACCGCCAAATCGGAGATCTTTTCGATGTCGCATTCACGACAGTCTAACATCAAGTGAGGCCCAAAGCCTTGTTCTATAATTGCCATAATAAAACCCTTTATAAAATTTCGTATAAATTACCTAAACGTATTGTGACGTCTTGCAAAGCCTAAGCCCTACTCGATGCCGCCCCTTCTTTCGCCGAACGCAAGGTTGGCAAAGGCGTGACGTTGTCAAAATCTACTTGACGCATCGTGGGGCTGCCGACTTGGCGAGCAGGGTGACGCATCATTTTACCCGTGGTAGGGTTCATCAATCCACGAGCAAACTCTAGGTAATTCGATTCACTTGCCTTGAACTTGTCTTGCAAGTAATTAAAGGCAAGGGCAGGGTCGCATTGATCCCCACAGGTGTATAAGTCGACAGACGCATACCCATATTCAGGCCATGTATGAATCGTAAGGTGAGATTCGGCGATGACAATCACACCGCTTACACCATAGGGATTGAAGTGATGGAAACAACTTTGAACAATGGTGGCTCCGCAAGCAACCGCAGCTTCCGTCATGAGTTGTTCGACCAAGGCATTGTTATTCAATACGTTGGGGGTACAATCAAAGAATTCAGCGAGCAGGTGGCGTCCTAAATTCGGGGCGGGTTTAGCAAAGTGCTGTTCAGTGCTAGACTTTTCTGAAGCGTCAAACGCCTGAGATACAACATGAGGTGGGGGGGGTTGCAAACTTTCTTGCAGTTCTAAAGATGTGTTCAATTCAAATTTCCCTTTACGAGTTCATTACAGTAACGCTAAGTGAATAAGGCATGAAAACTCATACAATTTCCTTAATTTTGAAAGCGAAACGCTTTCTTACAAGTGTAACATTGTCAGGTTTTAAGTGACTGACTCACTTTCGACAAGATGATCTCTAAAGTTTAGGGGTATCATCTAAATTTTTAAACTTGTAACATCATACGGAGCTAAAAGTTCAAAGGCAAGCTTTTTTTCTTCGAATTACTCAAAAATCCTTCGTTTAAAGTGACTGAGAATTTCCAGAATCCTAGTTAAACATATCAGAGATGGATTGAGATTCGTGAATACGACATATCGCTTCACCCAACAAGCTAGCGATAGACAGTTGCTTGATTTTGTCCACCGATTTCGCTTCTTCACTCAACGGAATACTATTGGTGACAATCACTTCTTTAATAGAAGAGTTCGCCAAACGTTGCACCGCAGGCCCACTAAAGACGGGGTGAGCCGCCATGACGTAAACGTCGTGGGCTCCATTGGCGGTAAGCAAGTCGGCTCCGCTACAAATGGTGCCTGCCGTGTCGATCATATCATCAATCAAAATACAGCTACGTCCTTTGACTTCACCAATGATGTTGTAGACTTCCGCCACATTATGAGCCGAACGGCGTTTGTCGATAATGGCGATCGGGCATTCGAGCTTCTTGGCGAAGACTCTGGCTCGTTCGACACCGCCAGCATCAGGGCTAACGACCACAGGGTTTACTAAGTCACGGGTGCGAATATAGCTCAACAAAACAGGGGTCGCATGAAGGTGATCGGTAATAATGTTGAAGAAGCCTTGTAACTGCCCCGTGTGTAAATCCATGGCAACGACTCGATTGGCGCCTGCGGTGGAGATTAAATCGGCGACGAGCTTGGCGGAAATCGGTTCACGCCCTGCATTTTTACGATCTTGGCGAGCGTAACCATAATAGGGAATAATGGCGGTAATGGATTTAGCCGATGCACGCTTAAGGGCGTCAATCATCAGCAAGAGTTCCATGATGTTATTGTTCGTCGGTCCGCAAGTGGGTTGCACGATGTACACATCTTCGCCACGTACGCTTTCTTCAATACGAACGTACAATTCACCGTCGCTAAAGTTTTTGATTTGAACAGGCGACACATAGGTATCCAAATAATGGGCAATTTCTTGGGCGAGTTCAGGGTTGGCACGCCCTGTTACCAGCTTAATGTGTTGCGTTTCTTCGTGAATAGAAGTTAACTTGAGTTCAGGTAACGTCAGTTCAATAGCCATGGTGTAATCCTTTATGTAGTAAGGGCGTTCATCTTGAATGGCTAGACCCTGATGCTCAAGGTATGTTCAAGACTTACTATTAGTGTGACACAAACCAATTCAAACATCAATCATTTTTTAATGCTTGCATTCGTATAAAACCCCCGCATTTTTATTTTGTGCGTTGAGCCTTAAAGCACATTGCCAAACGCCAGAGACTCGGCTTCTCGCAAGCGTTGACGGGCTTCGGCATCATCGTGACGAGCGTCTTGAAGTGGCGTCTGAGGCATCCATTCAGGCACTTCGGCAGTAGCGTCCGTCCCCACAAAAACAAGGTAAGTCGTTGCCACCAAACGACACGGTGCCCCATCCGCAGGGACGGCTTCACAATCGACTTGCACTTCTAACGCACCATCCCACGTTTTGGTGACGATCGCTTTCGGACGCAAAATATCGTTAATATGCGTCGGCGCTTTAAAATCCATGCGATCTTGACGCACGCATCGAATATCGCCATGCCCCACATGGCGAGTCGCCGCCTTGCGAGCCGTGTCAAACATATGTGCCAACACCACGCCGCCAAACACGTTCTGCTCTAAGCCGTTGCCGTCCATAGCCGTCATCACAAACTGCCCGATCGCACCAGCTTCCGCCCCTTCAATGGGTCGCCAAGCGGTTTGAGCCATTTCTTGTTGACGATAGTCTTTTCGCAAATCGGCAGAACGTTGCAACATTTTATCTTCTGGTGTAATCGCTAGTAAATGCGGTATTTTAGACGCATCAGCCTTGCTTTTGCCTTGTTCAGAGGTTGCCACGGCAACCACATAAGCGTTAGCCACCAAGCGTGTTTCATCGGTGCGGAAGTTCCATGCGGTGACGACCACACGGCTTTCCATGCTGGTTTTCCACACCCGAGTCATGCGGGCATCCAACGAAAGAATCTCCCACGGGTAGACGGGGGCGATAAAGTCGAGACGGTCAATCGAAGCCGTCACAGGATCCAGCTCCGCTCCCAAGTGGCGTTTAACAGGAATACACCCTGCCACATCGATGAGTTTTAAAATCTCTGCAATGGCAACGGAACCATGAACGCCCACCATGCTGTTAAACAGAGGGACTTGCAGGCGAAAGGCACTTTCATCGGCAATTTTTTGCGATTGAAAGGCATCGGATTTAAAGGTTTGATTTGAATTGAAGGTGGAAGAACTAAACGGCATAAGCTCGACTCCTTATAAATAAATGCTTGTGTCTTTATTATACGACAAATCCGTTGGAAACAAGCATCCAATCAAAAAGACCCTCCACCTTTGGGTAGAGGATCTTTTATCAAGAAGATAGAGAAAATAAAGAGAATAAGAAAAGGTGTAAGGCTTAACCCCAATCGCTAGCTGCTACGGTTGGCACGATATAAGAAGTCGGCGTCGTTGAAGACGTCGTGCTGAAAACAACAGGCGTGCTTGCGGTTGTGGTATAAGCGGGGTAAGTCGTTGAAGCCGTATTCGCTGCGGCGACTTGGGCTTGATAAGCCGCCAGCTTAGCTTGGTAGTCCGCTTGAGTTTGCTGTTGTAACAAGACGGCTTTCTGTTGATCCTGTTGTTGAGCCAAGATAAGTTGAAACTGTTGCTGTTGTTGAGCCAACGCCAATTGCGTTTTCTTTTCAGCGTCTTTTTTAACTTTGCCAGAATCGTTGAACAAGAACTTGCCTGCCAACAAACCAGCTCCACCAGCGAGCAACCAGTTCGGGATTCCAGGAATCAGACTGTTGTCTTTTTTCGCTTCTTCAACTTTGGTGTCTTTGGTGTCTTTGGTGTCTTCGTCGTCATCATCATTAGATGCTAGAACGGTATCGTCTTCATCATAATCGTTGTCGGCGTCATCATTAGATGCTAGAACGGTATCGTCATCATCGTCAACTTCAGAAACTTCATCAAGCTCATCGAGATCTTTTGTCGTACCAAAGCCATTGACGATTTTGTCTGCCCAGCCACCTGTGTTGATGCCTTTAAAACCAAGGGCTTCCGCACGTTCGAAGGCATCACTACCAGCCGTTTCAACATCGCCATGTTCTTCTTCAATACGTTTTGCCATGTTGGCACGTTCTTGGTCGAGATACGGAATGGCATCCTTATTTGTACGACGCACCATGCCATCTGCAAGAAGGTTCGACGCCACCAAGAACTCGCCATTGGTGAGGTACTTGCTAGGATCTTTACCGTCTTTAATGGCATCCAACATCAGGTAAGACGCCGACATGACCGAAGCAATCTGCTGACTTAAGAAGACATCTTCTTTAACGCCGTTTTCTTTGGCTTGGCGTTTAATGTCGTCCACATTGACAACGACTTCAATTTTGGTGTCTTTCGGACGATCAGCTTGAATCAACTTCAACGTGGTGAGCTTATCGTCTTTTTCTTTGTCTTCAACAAAATCAAGATCAACATTTTTGTTGCTTTTCATTTCGTTGACCACTTTTTCAGCCGCTTTGTCTTTTTTGAAGGTGTTTAGAATTCGGCTTGCGGAACTGTTGTTAATGTTACTAAAAGTCATCATAATGGTATTTCTCTCTAGGATTCGTTGGGGGGGGATATTAAGTAATAGGTTAAGGGGGAGGGAGTTGGGGTTTGTTTTACATCCTAATAAAAACAATCTGTTACCAAATCGTGCCTTTTGTAACAATATGTTTACGAAACGAGCAAAGATTGGTTTAATGCTACATAGTGACAGTGTATAGTGTTTAAATCCTGTTCCCTCTCCTTGAGGAGAGGGCTAGGGAGAGGGGGGGATGTCTAAAACCTAGTGTTTACATCTAATCCCCACCCCAACCCTCCCCTTAAAGGGGAGGGAGTCAGACGTTTTTACACTATCTCTACAATTCCAAATATCTCATTCGCAAGCACATTTTGACTTTTGTTAGGGACAACAACCATGCCAAACCCGTCCACAGCGGACGACTACCGTCGTGCCAAAGCAGGATGCCCCCACGCCTTTCGCCGTCTCATTCGTGATTGGCGAAGTTGGACGTTACAGATCACGCATCACATTCGCCATTATTCGACAGAATCCGCCCAAATCCTTAGCCAAGAAGACTTAGAGCAAGAAGCCTTAAACTTGTTTTATACCGCCATTATGCACCTAAACTTGAACTTTAGCCCAGAACAGTGCAAGGCGTATATTAAAGCCACCGTCAAGTTTGGGCTAAGGCGTTATGCCGAAAAAACCTTACGCCACGCCCAAGAATGTCAGCCCGAACGCATCCATCTAATTTTGGACGTACGTTCTTTTTGGCAGAACTTGTCTCATTTGGATGGGCTTATTGCCAAGGAGCGTCACCAGCAAGTTAAAGGCGTGGTGAAAAAGTACTGCACGCCTCAAGAGCGAGTCTACCTTGCGCAACGTTTTGGAATTACCGATATTGCCGATGCGTCTTCTGAAGAGGATGCAAGCGTTTTGTCGGATGTCCAAAGCATCAAAAACTTAGCCGAAGGAATCGGTATTAGCTACCAAGCCTTGCGTAGTCGAGAAAAATCGTTGTTGAAACGATTGCGTTCCTTATTTGTGAGGCATCATGGGATCTGATTCTATAATTATACCATTTCTTATACCATTTAAACGATTGAATAGCGTAAAAATTTTCTCTGTAGAGGTTCGATTTATCGCACCCGTTTCAGGATTGTGGGGCGGACGTGATAAATCACGCCCCTACATTTCACACGTTATTCATACCATTTAAATGGTATTAACCGCACGACGATGCTTTTGCTTAGACGCTTCTAAGGTGTCGTGCTTAAAGCCGTCTCGCTCAAAAATCGGGATCCACAAAGTAAAGACTGAACCACCTTTTTCACGGCTTTCTAGCGTAATGACGCCCCCATGCTGGTGCATGATTTGTTGTGCCAAATACAAGCCCAAACCGCTTCCACTATTGCGTTTACGACTAGTGCCTTGTGAAAAACGCTGAAATAAGTGAGCTTGATCTTCTTTAGGAATGCCCTGCCCGTTGTCTTTAATTTCAATGCTTAACCAACCCAACCATGCTTCTGGTGGGGTGACATCTTCATCGTGAAAGCCTCGCCATGGTCTCTTACCTGGACGCTCTATCTTCGCAGACACTTCCACATGTGTACCTTCAGGCGTATGCTTCAAGGCATTGCCAATGAGGTTGGTCATCACCCGTTTGATTTCTAGCACATCGCCAAAAATCACATGATTGTCACTCCAATCGCAAGGGAGCAATTGAAGCAGATGCTTACGCTCTTCCGCCAAGGGTGCCAAGGCATCGACGACTTGGTTAATCACATGGAAGATGTCAAACTCCTGCAACACCACATTTTGACGCCCTGCTTCATAACGATATACATCCAACAAGGTATTTACCAAGCTTAATAGGTCGCAATGGCTTTCGCTCATGACTTTAAGCATATCAATTTGTTGTTGCGTGGGCTTGCCAAACTTGCCTTGTGTGAAAAACTCGTAAAACTGCAAGGTGGACTGCAGGGGCGTACGCAAGTCGTGGGTGAGTGTGGCGACAAAATCTTGACGCAATTCATCTAACTTACGACGCTGGGTGACATCCCTAAAAATCCACAAGCTGCGCCCTTCGCTGTGTGGCAAAACGCTACCAAGGGCTTCAATCGCCATTTCATTACCTTGAAGGTGGGTTTCCAAATAATAGGATTCTTCCTTCGCAAAGGCTTCTCTCACCTCTTCCAAACGCAGATTTGCGATCCACTGAATGACTTGAGATTCTTTCAAAGCAGAGGCATTTTCGCCTTGAGCGTGCTTCACCCACGTTTCAAACACAGGGTTGTACAGTTCCACATAACCCTGACGGTTCAGTACCACAATCGCATCCGCACTATGGTTAAAAATGGCTTGAAGCTCGGCTTTGGCTTCTTCAAGGGCTTCCGTGCGTTTGGCGACGGTTTCTTCCAGCACGACATTATAATTTTTCAAGGTGCTGTTGAGCTTATTGACTTTTTTTAGCGTATTTTCAAGCCCCCTTACCAAGCGTTGACGTTCAAGGGCTTGTTCAATGGTGGCTTGCAGTTGGGCATTGTCCCAAGGCTTTTCAAGGTAACGATAAATCCCCACTTCGTTAATGGCGGCAATGGCATTTTCTTTGTCCGCATAGCCTGTTAATAAAATGGTTTCCACATTGGGAAACTGTGCCTTCACCCGTTTTAAAAACTCAATACCTGTCAATTGAGGCATGTTAAAATCGCTGACCACCACATCAGGGCGAATCGTGTCCAACGCCCCAAGGGCATCGAGCGGGTTATTATGGCTGACAATATCGTGAGGGGTTTCAAGCATGAGATAACTTTCAATACTTGAGGTGACGATATGCTCATCGTCTACAAGTAAAATTTTCGCAGGCTGTTGACGCAGTTGCACCAACATTTCTTCAATGTTCAGACTCATAGGAACCTCATTTGATTTGGCTTAGAAATAGCATAAGTGATGTATTTAGTTTAACAAGTTTTTTGACTTTAGGCAAAAGTCCTCTATAAAATCGTCTAAAAAAGGATTTCTGTGTTAGATTAAGAAAAACCATTCGATTAAGAAGGACGCTTCTTTATGCTTCTATTAGAAACGCTCGACCCCCAAGCCCGTCAAGCCTTGCAGGCTTTGACGCAAGACTTTGACCCTCAAAAACCCACGATCGTCGTCTATAGTGGACCTTCAGGCGTGGGTAAAGGCGTTTTGCGAAACGCCTTGTACACAGGTAAAAGTGATTATGGTTTAGGGTATGAATCCCAGCCATGGCAACAGTTCCAAGCCACGGTTTCTGCCACCACTCGCCACCCAAGAACAGGCGAAATCGAAGGTGTCGACTACTACTTTCTGGATAGCAACACCTTTACTAAAAAGGTCAAAACTCAGGACTTTTTAGAATTCAAACCGTCAGGTTCTGGCGATATGTACGGCACGCCGAAAAGTGAAATCGAACGCATTCGCCAGCTTGCCTTATTACCCGTTTTGGAAATTGAAACCGAAGGCAAGAAGGAAATCGACAAGCTTAAGCCTGATTATAATATCTTGAGCGTTTTTGTTTTGCCGCCAGCCAGTGATGATGTGACCCTTAAGAAAGAGCTTTCCGCCCAAGTCGGCATAACCCTTGCAAAACAACCTACCCTAAAGCCTTTGCTTCAAGCGCTTACGATTCCTGACCTTTCAGGGCAGATGACGACCTTGTATAGTCGTTTAAACCAACGCAATAGTGAAAACACCGAAAAACGACTGTTGAGACTCGCCAAAGCGGTGGAAGAATTGAAAGAAGCGTTGCATTATGATGTCGCCATTGTCAACGATACCTTGAAAGATGCCGTCCCCAAGTTGCAAGCCGTGCTTGAAACGGTGTATGAAGCGAGTCAGTTTCCCCTTCAAAAACAGTAGACTACAAATAACTGTCTATTAAAAAATCTCAATTTGCATCATAATTAAAAGGTGTAAAAGATAAGGTACCTAGCTTATGTGGTTAATTGATTTTGCCGAAGATTTTTCAGGATTGAAAAGTAATCAAATACATCGTCTTGTCCATAAAGGCATTTTACGTCCTTCTAAAAGTAAGAATGCGTATTACTTTTCGTACACCGATATTTACGTCTTACGTATTTTCCGTATTCTAAAACGAGAAGGGCTTTCTCATTTAGATATTAGCAATGCGTATGAATACTTGAAGGAAGTGGATTCCACTAAGCCGTTATCTTCTTTTTCACTTTTTCACGACGGTACAAGTGTGATTACCATTATGGATCCTGTAGAATACCGTATCAATGCGTCTAAACATGGACAATTGAACTTACCAGTTCGTGAGATAAAATCAATCGGTCCTGAACTAGAAGGTCTTCGCTGTGCGATGATAAAAAAGAAAGAACATTTAGACCAACTGGCACACTTGTCGCATAAAAATAGCGTGGCTTTGGATGATTTAGAGTCATGGCTGGCGTCTTAGTATGATGTATACGGTAAGTCTTGTGAATGATGAGAATCTAAAACAAGAGCTTAAGGCATTGAAAAAAGCGGGAATTTTCAGTGATTTTGAAAAGAAAATGAAGGGTACACTTTGTCGAAATCCCTTAGGTGGGAAACGTTTGTCAAATGATCTAAAAGGACTGTATCGTTGTAAACTTTTGAAAGATTGGCGAATCATTTATTATGTCGACACAACACAGAAGAATGTTAAAATTCTTAGTGTAGACAACCGTAAAAGCATTTATAATGATTCTAGTGGTATTAAAAAACGCTTAGTCAATCTCTAAAACGCCTGCGTTCTAGGCTGGCGTTTGCGAGGCTTACGAGGTGGCTTCGGGCAAGCATTCGGCAAAATAAGCTTCGGCAAACGATCGATCGAATCCGCAAGCGTCGGCAACGGAATGGCATCTTCTGCACGCATTAGGGGTGTTTCATCCAAGGCAAAGTCACTGGATTTTAGCCATTTGATCGCCTTGGATTCCAGCTTGTACGCTTCCGTTTGACCCGCATGATGAGGCAAGCTAATGAAGTTCAAACGCTCCAACTGCTCAAGATACAGGGAAATACGAAACGCCCCTTCCTTTTTAAAGCTCCCGAAACTTGGCAAGGCTTGCACCAGCTCCCGATGCCCCATCGCCACAGGAGCTAGATCGCCATACAATGCCCCCACCACCGTGTCAGGCGTGGCATGGTCTTTCAAGCGATGAATCACCGAAAAGGTGTGCTTCATCAACAACGCACTATTTTCATACACAGCAGGACGGGTCTGACAAACGTCGCAACCCGTGCATCGCTTGCTTTTCAGCGACTGCCCAAAGTGATCCAAAATCTGCTGATGCCGACACGCATTGCTGTCCGTATACATCAACATATTCCACAACCGTTGCGTGGATTCCCCACTTTTTGTGAGCATATTCGTCCAACTACGCTCATCACCCGCTCGCTTAAACAAGTAGCAAGTGGCAGGCAAGCCGTCTCGCCCTGCGCGCCCTGCTTCTTGCACATAACCTTCTAGCGATTGCGGCATGCTGGCATGAATCACAAAGCGAATATCCGCACGATCAATGCCCATGCCAAAGGCGGTCGTCGCCACCATAATGTTGACCTTCCCTTGCATGAAGGCGTCTTGGTTTTGGCTACGCAAGGCATCGGGCAAGCCAGCGTGATACGCTTTCGCATTGATGCCATTGACTTGCAGGGCAAGTGCGAGGTCTTCCACATCTTTACGGCTCAAGCAATAAATAATGCCCGCTTGCCCCTTCCGACTTTGCAAGATCGGCAAGACTTGCTCTTGTAAAAAGTCCCCCAAACGCCCCGAGCGTTGAGCGACTTTATACTGCAAGTTGGCTCGAAACATCGATGACTGAAAGCGTTCGGCGTCTTTGAGCTTGAGGCTGGTTTCAATGTCCTGCACCACAGGACGAGGGGCGGTTGCCGTAAAGGCATGGATCGCCAAATGCGGAAAGGCATCCCGCAAGCCCCCGAGCTTTTGATAAT
>JBILSS010000021.1:0-19026 GCA_044371965.1 Vampirovibrionales bacterium | reverse complement strand
CTCGCAGATGTGTGATTGTACAAAGACGTACATAAGCACATCGAGAATCGTAGCGACAACGAAGAGACACTGTACAGAAAATTATAAACTTGGCTATACAGCGAAGTTCTGCGTCGACTAGAGACTGCTATATAATCTAAAAAAGCTTCGACAAAATGCCTTGACGAAACAGCGTCGAAGCTTGACGTAGTCGTTCCAGCAATAAAACAGGGGCATCATTCACATTCACTTGGGTCAAATCCACATCTGACACGGGAGCCAGCAATTTCACTTGGATTCTCTCATTAAAGAACTGTGTCCCAAAATAAGGGCTTTGAAGATTTAAAACCGCTAAAGACGCCAGCAAAATCTCTTCGGTGGTGGCGAATCGACTAGCGAGCATTTCTAACGGCAAGCCTTCACTTGCTTTACTCAAGAGCATTTGCAAGCCTTGATTCATCGCTTTTAAGAAGGTCGCCAATGGCATTTCAAGGGCAACGTCTTGATACTTCGCCCCAAACAAGTGGATTTGCTTGGATTGACTGCTGGCAAGTAGTTCATCCAACAAGGCTTGAGAAGGCGGAATATCCCACAAAATAAGGGACTCACAGGGTCTTACGGTTTGACGATTGACGTATTGCGACGCTTCCACAAAGGGAATGGGAGGCGTCTTGCCTTCGTTGTAAATCAGCGTTTCTGATTTGTCAGACATCAATAATTGCGACACGAATTCCGCTGGATTTTGACGCTTACGGTGATCCACCCACGTGACCTCCTTCAAAACAGGCAGGTTGTTACGACGGCTTGAAGACGACGACGACACAACGGCATCTAGCTTGTCGAGTATCGACGTTGCTTGAGAGGCTTGAGCGGGTGATGCTTTCGTTTCGTGGGTTTCATGTACCACAGCAGGACGCATCCCCCCTTCCACGGCTCCCACGATTTTCAAATCTTTAATCGTCAAACGCACGGGGGTTCCCATGCCATAGGTGTTTTTTTCGATGGTGCAAGCCACATGGTAACGCCTGGAAGCATCCAACTTGAAGTTCACGCCACACTTCCACAAGAGGGCTTCCACACTTTGCAACTGCCCTTTGACGAATCCTTGACGCTCCGCAGGTTCAAACATCACCTTCAAGTGATTGGCGGTTGCCCCCAAGCTTCGTTGAGAGGCGACTTTCACGTCTTCCAGCACGAAAATCGGACTGGGATTCCGCATGCCGTAAGGGGCGAGCGATTCAAGGGCATCGACAAAACCTACGTGCAACGATTCAAAACCGACTTTAGCATCCACCTCAATCACGGGGCGAGTCATCTCATCATCGAGCGTTTCAGTGGCGAGCTTCCACAAATCTTCTTTGAAGTTTTTGAGCTTTTCAAGCGGTAAGGCAAAGCCTGCCGCTCCTGCATGACCGCCCATGTGCAAGAAATAATGGCTCAATTTTTCCAAATGTTCGGTCAAATGAAAGCCTGAAATACTGCGAGCAGAACATCTCACCTTGTTTTCCGCTTCTTCCACGACCATCATAAAGGTGGGGAGCTTATACTTTTCAATCAAGCGACTGGCGACAATCCCAATCACCCCTGGATTCCAATCAGGCGAAGCGAGAATAATCGCCTTACGCCCTTCAATCCCTCCAGAGGCTTGCAAGTGCTGTTCGGCTTCGATGAAGGTTTTGTCGCACAATTCTTGACGCTGACGGTTTAAGCCTTCCAATAACAAGGCGAGTTCGGCGGCTCGACTGGCATCAATCGTGGTGAGGAACTCAACGCCTTCGGTGGCGTTTTGCAAACGCCCCAACGCATTCAGACGAGGCCCAATCGTAAAACCGATGCTTTCGGCGTTTAGGACGACATCTTCCCCCACGCCTGCATTTTTCAGCAAGCAGTTTATGCCCAAACGTTGACGTTTATTGAGCTGTTGCAAGCCCAATTGCACCAATAAGCGGTTTTCAGCGAGCAGTGGAACCATGTCCGCCACCAAACCAATGGCACAAATATCGAGCAAAGCATCGCTGGCTTCTTGAGCGTCTTGAGCAGGCAATCGACGCTTGAGTAGCACATCGCACAATTTATAGGCGACGCCTGCTCCTGATAAATGCCCCAAGCGATGCGTTTCCACGTCTTCCAAACATTGCGGGTTCACATTCGCCACGGCTAAAGGCAGGTGTTCAGGCAGTTCATGGTGATCGGTCACAATCGTGTCGACGTTCAAGCCATTAAGGAGCGAAACTTCGTTGAAGTTTGAAATGCCTGTATCCGTGGTAATCACCAGCTTGACTTGGCGAGACGACGTCAATCGCAACAAGGCAGACGCATGAAGTCCGTGTCCTTCACTGGCACGATCGGGGATGTAAAAGCTCACATTCGCCTTGAGACGGTGATGCAAGGTTTCATAAAAAATGGATGTGCCTGTGATGCCGTCGACATCAAAATCGCCGTAAATCAGAATATGCTCGCCAGAATCGAGTGCTTTTTCGATGCGTTCTAAGGCAATTTCGGCATCGGGGAGTTCTTCGACAGGGCGAATATCGGCAGGGTCGGCAGGTTTTAAGAACACGGCGGCGTCTTCTGGACTATGGATATTTCGATTGTACAAAAGCCGTGCGAGTACCTGTTGACCTTGGGTGGCTTCAAGCAAAAAGTCGGGGATTTCCACATCGGGGGAACCGCCTCGGTATTGCCAAATACTGGGTTTGTCGGTGAGGAGTGCTTGAGCCATTTGAACGCCTTTTTTCATTGTGTTGCACTGAGTTTACGCTGAATATAGTTTACCTCAAAAACACAGGCAAGGCTCTTATTTTTTGTCTACAACCAAGACAAGGCGAGGAAAATTAGAAAAGCAGGCAGGCTTAAGCATAATACGGTTAAAAACGTACCTTTAACATCCTGAATTAAAAAAGCAGACGGAGAACTAAACAACATAAAAAATCATACCCTAACAATAGCTTCTATCACTCATACGAAGCTTGAATCTATTAACATTATGCAATGTTTGAAGAAAGCCGTTTCATCAATGTGGCTCTTCAATTAAGTCTAATGTAAATCAAACAAAGTAGGCTGTGAATGCTTTTTTGATAGTATTTGTCTTTATAAAAACAAGTCTGTTTCAAGGTGTTCAACGATAGAAGGCATGGCGATTTTCAGCTTTTCCATAGGCAAATATAGAGGATTCCCCCTTGAAGTCTGAAATACATCAATCTTAAGGTGTATTATTTTAGAAAATCTGCTTCATGCCCTCTCCTAATTTTATACCATTTAAACGATTTAAAATACTAGAAAGCTCTGCGGAAGTCAAAAAACACACCGTCATTGCGTTGCAACGAAGCAATCTGTTCACCACTTGCGGCGTTTTTACAGATTGCCACGCTATGCTCGCAATGACGGTGTGTTTTTTGATTTCCCCAAAACTAAGCCAAGCTTAAATGAAAGTACACCGCAAAAACGATCCCTAGAATGCCGCCTACCAAAACTTCAAAAGGCGTATGCCCCAACAACTCACGCAAGCGTTCAGGCACATGACCTGTTTCATGCGTGTAAATGTCTTGCGTGATTTTATTCAAAATCCCTGCCATGCGTCCTGCGGAACGACGCACCCCTGCTGCGTCATACATCACCACAAGGGCAATCCCTACAGCAACCGCAAAAATCGTCGAAGAAAAGCCCTCGACCATGCCAACCGCTGTTGCCAACGCCGTCATCGATGCACTGTGGCTCGACGGCATACCGCCTGTTTCAACCATCAAGCGAAAATTAATTTCTCGTTTGAATAAAAGGGTGCCGATAAACTTAAACAATTGAGCCACAAACGCACTAAGCAAGCTAGACACAATAACTTCATAGCCTGAATTGTAAAAACCCGCTGGGAAAAGCGATGAGCTATGTGAACTGGCTAAAGGCAAGGCTAAAACAGACATAAATAACGATCGGCTCCAATGGATGACACAACAACAACAAGTATACGACAAAAAAATTACAATAGCTAGCGTATTATTATTCTTCGCCGAGCAAGTCTTCCATCTCTTCCATCATCGCCGTGGTGCGGTTTAATTCAGATGTTAACTCGTCTTCATCATCCAATTCAGGCACGGCAATTTCATTCTGTTCAAACGCAGCCACAAAGAACTCATTCATACCGATGCCTTGCTGTGTTGCGGCATCCACCAATTCTTGGAGGTTAAAGCCCACATCAATCGCGGTTTGGGCAAGTTTAGGATGCAACCCAATACTTCTACAATAAGCAACCAATTCCGGATCTATTTGAGGGGTGTTGTCTTCATTATCATTATTATCGTCTTCTTCTTCATTATCATTACCTAAGGAAGGACTACTTTCGACAGCCGACGCTTGCTCAGAAACGCCTTGCGAAACTTTAGTTCCAGCTACTGAAACAGGTGCCAACGGAACGTCTTCTTCTCCTAAAGGTGCTAAGGCATGGGTGTCTTCTTGCCCTGGTACTTTCGTCAACAAAACGCCAAATTTATCCCCCACCACAACCAGTTGACCGTAAGCAATCGTGCTGGAATTGGTCACGAGCTGGATCTCATTATGAAGCAAATCCCCGACTTCAATCAACAAGCCTTTGCTCATGTGACGCAATTCCTGAATGGAGATTCGTAAGGGCTTGAATTCGGCGTGGACATCCACATGCAATTGATCCCACAAAGAGTTTTGGGCATCTGCGGGAACTTGGGTGTGAGGGTACATCATAGTAGGGTGACTTTCATTGAATTGAAGAGGGGGGGGATTCGGGAGATGAGGAGGAGGACCTGACCACGCGGGATCAAACGATTCAAGCTCGCTGTAATCGGCAACAATGCCAAAGGCTTGTAAAATATGGTTTTTCGGATGCTTAAGCCCTAGCTTATGAATATCGCTATGTTCTAAAACGATTAAGTCGCCTGCTTCTAGCAGTTTGAGTTCGCTAATTTTAAGGGTGCTTAAGCCTGCCACAAGCGTTGCAGGACTCGCAAAAGAAGCCCCCTGCCCTTCATTCCACGCAAGGAAACGTTCCCACGAATGCGTAGGTAAGGGCGAAACGTCTTTGACAACTGCTTTTAAAGCACTCAACGGCACCTGAAGCATCAGTTTAGGAATGAGATCCGTATTCGATTGAAAGCCCGTGTGAGGTGTAAAGACATAGGTCATAAAGCCATCCATGTGAACAGGGCGTTCGCTGGAAAGTTCCACCGTTTCTGGAATGAGGGTATTTAAGGCGGGTAGTACCCATTGCTCTAAAAAATCACGAAAAATAAAGGACTCAAGCGTGGTTAGCTGTGTGGCACGTTGCGTTTTATGCTTGCGTTCTCCAAAACTAAAGGTAAGTAGTTCTTCATAAAACGCATGACTCGCATAGGCGGTATAGGGCATGGCAATAGGGTCATATGTATCACTTATGCGAGGCAGACTACCTGCGACGGTCAGCAAGCCTTCCTTCTGCCATAGCTTGGGAATGCGGTGCCAAACGCCTTGAAATTGCCAATGGCTTTCAAGCCCCCAAAACTCGTGGATGTGGCTTTGAATAATATGGCAGATTTTTCGTCCCAACTGAGCAAACGCTTGACGATCTTCATGCGTCAAAGCAAGCGATCCTTGGCTAGAATCCCCTTCGGCACGAGTATGAGGTTGTGATTCAAAAAAGGTGAACATAGGCTTTCCACACGTTTTTCCACACGTTTAATAGGGTATGAGGACACGCCAATTTAATCAATCCTTATGTAAACTTAATCTTTAGATCACCACATTGTAACAGACTGTTACAATGTGTAGGATTACACAAAAACGCTTTATTCCTTATTATAACTAGCTTTTAGGTATGCTGACACATAAATTGTAAAAACATTCTAAAATTTCCACTAGACGAAGGAGCAAAAACGATGTTTAATAAGTGTACTTGCAACATATACAGATGCGTTCACTATGATTTGCTGTTGAGTTCTACAGTCTTTCAAATTAGTTTACGACGTGTTTTTCTTCCCCTTACTGGAATAAGTGTATTACAAGTTAAATTTAAAACCGTGATGCCTGATCCTACGCCTCACGGTTTTGTTTTTTGGAGCTTCTGGCTCTATTTAGAGCCATCCTCCCATACTGTATTCAAACGAAGTCGCCTTTATAAAAGGATGCACACGCCTTGAAAATATGTCATACTAGAAGCGATACCCTTTTAAAAAGAGGTGCTTCCCATGGGATTGCTCGACAGCATTCAAAACACCCTGTTTAAACAGTCTTCCATTAACCAACGATTTCAAGCTCAGAAGGGTCTGCAAGACGGAGGCTTGGCGCCTGTAGAAGCTCCGACCTCGTCGCAAGTGACACGCCCCAACCTGCCAAACTTTCCCACCCCAGCCTTGGGAGGACTTTCAGGTATCGGAAAAAGCAACCCGTTTTTAATATCCAGCGAAGTTTCCACCTTGGGTAAAACCCGCAACATGGGTGAAAATAAACCACTTGAACAGCCCATGTTTATTGGGTATCATAATGAAAAACCCATTTATGGCGGAGGTCAAATCTTTTTACTCGCCTAAGGAGATTCTTCTTTCGTGTAATGACTTTTTGTTTTTTTACGGTATACTAGTATGAATAGTGAATTATTGTAAAAAAACCTCACTTTCCCGCTTAAACCAATTTTATTTATTCAATGAAGAAGGAGCCGTTCCATGAACGCAGCCACCGTAGCATATTCCCCCGGTCTTGAAGGCGTTATTGCTGGAACGACGAAGATTTGTACGATTAACCCTGAAACCCAAACCTTGTTATATCGTGGGTATGATATTCAAGATTTAATGCAACACGCCAGCTTTGAACAAGCCGCTTACCTTTTATTGTACGGTGAATTGCCGACACCCAATGAGCTGGATCTCTTCACGCAAACCTTGGTTGCTGAACGTGGAATTCGTCCTGAAGTGGCGAGCATTATTGCAGGCTTCCCTAAAGACGCTCACCCCATGGATGCCCTTAAAGCAGGTCTTGCCCTTGAAGCCCTTTACGATCCTGAAAAGAACATACATACGAATGAAAGTAACATTCGTAAAGCGATTCGTATCATCGCTAAAATGCCTGCACTCACCGCAGCATTTTCTCACGCCAAAGCTGGCACGCCTTTGCCTCAAGTTTTGGGGGCTGAACTCACCCATGCGGAACATACCTTATATATGTTGCAAGGTCAAAAGCCTGATGCCCTTACGGCGAAAGTCTTTAACGCCACCTTGGTGATTTATGCCGAGCATAGCTTTAATGCGTCCACCTTTAGTGCGAGAGTGACTACATCCACCTTGAGCGATATTCATTCAGGTGTGCTTGCCGCAATTGGTGCCTTGAAAGGACCTTTACATGGTGGAGCCAACGAGCAAGCCATGTTGACTTTCTTGGAAATTGGAAGCCCTGAAAATGTTGACGGCTGGCTTGAAACCGCCTTGGCTGAAAAGCGTAAAATCATGGGCTTTGGGCATCGTGCGTACAAGAATGGGGATCCTCGTGCGAGATTGTTACGTGAAATGCGTACCGAATTTGTGGAAGCAAAAGGGGCGAACTCCCCTTGGCCTGCCATTGCGGATCGCTTAGAAGCCTTGATGACCGAAAAAAAGGGACTTTTCCCGAATGTGGACTACCCGATTTCTTATTTATATTACATGATGAACATCCCCACTGAAGTGTATACGCCGATTTTTGCGATCGGTCGTTCCGCTGGGTGGACGGCTCACGTGGTGGAACAATTGGCGAACAACCGTTTGATTCGTCCGAAAGCGTTGTATGAAGGGCATCCTCAACGCCCTTGGAACGGCTAGTTTTTAACGCTTACCATAACAACGCCCTCTCCCTAAAAGGGAGAGGGCGTTGAAACTTTCACAGGGTTTTCGAGGTTATTTAATCGTTTAATTGGTAAAGTATTTTCTATATAGCCGAGTTTAGAGTTTTCTGTACAGTAGGCTATTCTAGGAGCCTAGACTCGCAGATGGGCGAGGTGTACAGAGACGTACATAAGCACATCGAGAATCGTAGCGACAACGAAGAGACACTGTACAGGAAATTCTAAACTCGGCTATATAAGCACAAACGCCCTACAATAAATCAGGACGCACCTGCTTCGTTTTTTTGAGGGCTTCCGCCGTTCGCCATGCGTCTATCGCCCCATGATGCCCACTTAGCAAGACGTCAGGCACCGAAATACCCTCATACACCGCAGGCTTCGTATAATGCGGAAAATCAAGCAAGCCGTTATAAAACGAATCATTTTCAACACTCGCTGCTTCTTTCACCACGTTGGGTATAAAACGAGCCATCGCATCCAACATGGCTAAAGCAGGCAATTCACCACCTGTCAACACAAAATCCCCGATGCTAATTTCCTGCATTTGTGGGATCAATTCCAACAAACGAGCGTCAAAGCCTTCATAATGCCCACAGAAAAACACAAAATCTAAGGCGGTTTCGGCAAAGTGCTTGGCGGTTTCGTGCTGAAAGACCGCCCCTGCTGGGCTGGTCATCAAGACCTTGGTTCGCCCTTGACGTAAATTGCCTTCAATGGAACGAAAGGCATCCAAGACAGGTTGACACATTAAGACCATGCCTGCCCCGCCGCCGTAGGGGGTGTCGTCCACTTTTTTGTGGGGGCTATTGGTGAAGTCTCGGATGTTTAAGACCGTTACCTTGAAACAGGCTTTGTCGATCGCTCGTTTCATCATACTGCTATTGAGATAGGCGTGAATGACATCGGGAAACAGCGTCAAAAAGTAAAAATGAGGCGTTTCGCTGGCAAGGGATGAAATCATAGAAGGCTTCCTAGTTGGTGAGCGAAAGCTCTTCGGTAAAGCCCATGTCTTGCAAGATTTTGTAAGCTTGCAAACCCAATTCCGTACGACTTTGCGATTGAATCAACTGCACCAAGGGACGCACTGCCTTACGATCCTGCCCCAAGTCACGATACAACTGCCCCAAAGCTAAGAGGTTTCTGTCTCGCAGTTTGGCAAACTCAAGCCCTAGCTTTTTTTCAAACGAAGCTTGAACGCGTGCCGAAGGCACACGGTTTAAGACTTGGTACAAGTCAATGTGCGTTTCAGTGGCATCGATCAACCAGCTGTCTAAGTCTTTAGAAATCACGACGGCTTGAACGCTTTTCCCTTGTTTTTGAAGGTCTAGCACTTTATTTAATTGTTCCGCCGCATAGGCTAAGCCCATTTTGTTAGAAGGGTTGTCCACACGAGTGTTCTTCGGCATCTTCGGTAACGGATCTTCTTCCACAAGAGCTGGCACATCAGGCAAGTTCGGGGGCGTTGTAGAGATAAAAGGTGCTCGTTCAGGCGGAGCGTTGAGGGTTTTGGGATCTTTCGTCACAGGGGCAGGCTTAAAGAGCGTGCTTAAATTGTTGATGACTTTTTCACCAACCGTGACGCCATTGGCTTTGTCTTGCACGGCTTGGGCTTCTTTTTGTTTGGCGATTTGCTTTTCTTTGGCAACCGAAGGTGGAAGAAAAGGTCCGTAATCATCGGCATGAGAGAAAGAAAGAGGCAAAAACGTAAGGCTAGCAAAAATAAAAGCGAGAAAGAGACGATGAAGCATCATGCGAGGCGATTCCTTTTTTTAGTGATGACCTTCATTATAGCAAAAAAGAAAAAAACGACAAGAAGCCGACTTGCTTAAATTAAACGATCTAATAAATTGTAAAGCCCTCTTGACAAGCATTGAACGGGTTTGTTATAATGATTACACAACGTAGTCGCCTCACCTCTCGAAAGAAGTGCCCATTGGTGGCTCTTTGTGTTTTTAGGGGATCTTTTTATTCATGTCGACTTCTTCTCTTTGTCCTATATTGAAAGCTCGCTATGGGGAGTTCTATCTCACAGAAGCCAAACATTTTTTGGAGCAGGGTGGTTTTGAAAACGTTATACATGATGAAAATACCTTTAGACAATTAATTCAACTCAATGAAGAGTTTCGTACGCTTTTATTCGAAGCTTTGGTTCAAATTGAGCTTGCTTATAACGCCTTATTAATTGAATTAATGGATGACTATTATAATGGTGACCCTTCTTGGTATACAAAGTCGTCCTATGCAGGGATAAACCTTTCTTCCCAAAAGAAGATGCCTGCCTTTGAGTTAATTGGGCAACAAAGTTTTGGCACTGTGGTATTTTTTCATCACAAAGCCCCAGAAAGAGTTAAAAAATTGATGGGTAAAAGGCTAGCCTTTCCCAAGCATCATAAAGCTTATCAAGTGGCTACTTTATTTGGAACATTGGTTTATTTGAGAAATGATGTTTCTCATAACCGATGGTTAATTCGTAAGACCTTTAAAGCCCCTATTCCTTCTTTCACGAAAGAAGGAGATTCAAATAGAACGGCTTTATCTGATTATTTCCAATGGATTGAACACCTTTTAAGTTTACTTAGCCTTGAAGCAAGTCACGCATTTTTTCTTCGCTTAAACGAATTAAAAATGACGGCTCCTCGTGCGATTCAAGAACACTATTTTTAAGAGCCGTTTTTATGCTTTAATAAAAGTATACGATGTTTCTACTAAAGGATGCTCTTAAAATGCCTCTTTCTTCTGCCTTGACTGAAACTCACTTAGACGAGTATACGGTTCGTGTGGTGTTTAATACGTCGAGTCCCACAGGCTTGTTTCACTTGCGTTTAGCGTTTGAATCGGGACGCTTTCACCAAAAACATCACGCTGTGCAAGCTGGGCAATTTCTGATGCTCGATGTGCAAGACGAAAACGGCTTTCGCTTTCGACGCCCCTATAGCCTGATGAGCTGGAATCAGGACACGCAAGAAGGCGACATCATCTACAAAGTCGTGGGGGAAGGCTCAAAAGCCTTGTCTCGCTGGCAAGTAGGGCAGAAAAGCGTCGCTTTGTCATCCTTGGGCAACGCCTTCCCTAGCGTGGCGGGGCAGAACCCTCGCCATACGATATTACTGGCAGGAGGCGTCGGGCTGGCTCCCCTAATTTTGTGGGCAGAAGAAGGTCGGCAAAAAGGGTGGCAGGACGACGATATGCCCACCCTCGTTTTTGGCGTAAGAAGCCAAGCCGAAGCCCAAAGTCTTTTGCCCCACTTGGCACGCTTGATTCCGCTGGACAAATTGCTTTTGTGCAGTGATGATGGCTCCTTAGGCTTTCATGGGCATGTGGTGGCGTGCTTAGAAGATCAAGCTCCTGAAGAGTTGGCTCACTTTGAACATGCCTTTGTTTGTGGTCCAACGCCGATGATGAACGCTTGTGTCAAGACGGCTCCGCAACTGTTACCGAATGCGAACGTCTATGTGTCGCTTGAAAATCATATGCCGTGTGGGACGGGGGCGTGCTTCGGATGCGTCGTCGGGCAGGCTCACGGAGGCTTACCCTTGAAGGTCTGTGAAGCTGGACCCGTCTTTGAAGCATCACAATTATTGTGGGGCGAAAAAGGCTTGGACACGGTGGGTTTTGCAGGAGCTTGTGATGCCTTTCCTCGCTTTGAAACGACGTCGTCGACAGAAGGAGGCGTTTAAAATGAGCGACTTCCACACCGAATTTCAAACTAAACTAGGTTCCCTTGAACTCGCTTCGCCGATACTCAACGCATCAGGCACCTTTAACCCCAGCGTCTTTTCACGACTTTTTTCGCTTAAGTCCCACATGGGAGCAATCGTCACCAAAACCGTCACGTCGAACGCCTCTTCAGGGAATCCCCAACAACGCACCGTTGAATTGCCTGGAATCGGGATGCTCAATAGCATCGGCTTGCAAGGCAAAGGCATCATCACCAGCATGGATGTCGACATCCCCCAGTATTACGGATGCCACGATCTTCCTGTGATTTTAAGCATTTCCGCCGACAGTGAAATTGCCTTTCAACGCATGACGGCGTACATTGAAGCCCATGCCAATCGCCCTTATTTGCAGGGGATTGAAGTCAATGTTTCTTGCCCGAATGTGCATGCAGGGGGTGCTTTATTTGGGGCGTCTCCGCAGTGGGTGGAAAAAGCGGTGAAGGCGGTTCGTCAGGAAACTAGTTTGCCCTTGTGGGTGAAGCTCACGCCGAATACGACGGAAGTCGTTGCAGTGGCTCAAGCGTCGGTGGATGCGGGTGCCGATGCCCTAACCGCCATCAACACGGTGCTAGGTTCGCATATCGATATTCGTCGTCGTAAACCTTCGTTGGCGAAGGTTTCAGGGGGATATAGCGGTCAAGGGATTAAGCCTATTGCGATTCACCATGTGCTGAATATCGCTAAAGCCTTGCCGAATACGCCGATTGTAGGCGTTGGTGGGATTCGTCGTGCCGAAGATGTCTTGGAGTTCTTAATGGCGGGAGCGACCGCCGTTCAAGTGGGGACGCATTGTTTTAGCGATCCTGCGGTGTTTGTGGATCTCGTTCAGGATTTAGAGGCATGGTGCGTCGCTGAAGGGGTGGCGTCTTTGCAGGACTTGGTTGGTGTGGCAGTATAGCCGAGTTTAGATTTTTCCCAACACTAGGCTAGACGAGGAGCCTACTTTAGGGAAAACTCTTTAAAACACTATATTAAACTAAGAATTGGTACGACACACGAAATCTTATTTTCGACACACGAAACCGTCTTTTCTAGCACACAAAACCCGCTTTTCTGACATATGAAAGTACTGTTCCCTCTCCTTATATAGCCACGTTTAGAGTTTTCTGTACAGTAGGCTCCTAGAATCCACCTATACGCTATTCAATCTAAGAAATGGTATTAAAGGGGAGGGGGTAAGACAGATAAGCTTTCACAAAGCTTTCTAACCTCTTTTCAAGGGACCACTCTTTTCAGTATGACGTCTTTTCAACACCGTGTCGAGTGCCTACAACCCACGTTTTTCGAAACCCTTCTGTAGTTTTTATTTAGGATAGCCAATCAAGCAAGCGTTTCAAACTGGGGTCCCAAGGGAATAAAATAGCACCTTTTCGATTGAATTTGTATACTCCTTTCAAATTTGCCCCTCTTAGATCAGCATTTTCAAATTGAGTTTTTCTCAAATAGGCGTCGCGTAAGTCAGCCTTTCGCAAATTGGAATTAGTAAGATCTGTCATAAGTAAATATGCCCCTCTCAAGTAAGCATTACCTAAATCCTGACCTTTTAACTCAAGTGCAGGTAGATAAAGACCCTCACACTCTAATCTCGGTTTACCCGATTTTATAAATGTTTGAAATACTTTTATAGTCTTTTGCTTTAAATCTTCACGATTCCTTTTCGGTAGCTTTATGAGTTTTTCAAGCAGCATTTTTGTTTGATCCTGACTTAATCCCTGACGCTGCATTTTAGCAGAAGACGTAAATGCATCAGGTTTTTGGGAGGAGAACGTCGTTTCTGGGGCGGTGGTCATGCGAGGGGTGTTCAAAATCGGGGAGAGAAAAGCGAGTTCCATGGACTTATCCTTTAGGTTTACATATAGAGCGAACTATTTACGATTAAACTATCAATAGCATATCGAATCAAGCTAGCGTGTCAAGCAGAGCGTCCTTGCAAACAAAATAAAAGGCGTTGCTGGAATCCAGAACGCAACTCTCTTATGCAATGTATAGCCGAGTTTAGATTTTTCTGTACAGTAGGCTATTCTAGGAGCCTAGATTATTTTGTTCAAAACACATGAAAAAACCCTCCTTCTGTCAAAACAAGAAAGAGGGTAATTAAACGGAAAGAAGTCTAGCTATTGAGGTCTAGCGGTTTGACGCTGTTGAAACTGCTGTTGACGAGCTTGCATCTGTTGTTGACGCTGGGCTTGTTTCGCCTGCATTTCACTCATTTTGGCTTGGCGTTCTTGGCTTTTTTGTTCAAACTGCTGTTGACGAGCCTGCATGTCTTGTTGACGCTGAGCTTGTTGGGCTTGTCTTTCTTGTTGCTTGGCTTGCATTTGAGCTTGACGTTCCGCACGTTGCTGTTGCATTTGAGCCTTCGTTGATTCACGCTGGGCTTGCATTTCTTGACGCTGGGCTTGAGCCGCTTGCTTTTGCTGTTCCCACTGGGCTTTTTGCTGTTGAACTTGAGCCTGATTCGATTCACGTTGCTGTTGCCATTGGGCTTGGTTGGTTTGGCGTTGCTGTTGTTGTTGCTGACGTTGGGCTTGGTACTGCCCACCACCGCCTTCGGCAAAAGCAGGTACGCTTGCCACAACAAGGCTAATCGCTAAAACAAAAGCAGATAATTGAGTGATTGATGTGTTTTTCATCATGACATTCCTTCTTCATTCTAGTACAAGGCGATTATAGTAATCGTAATCGCTTTTTACATTATAAATATGGAGCCTAAAAAAGGAAAGCACCCTCTTTAGAAAAAACTAAAAAGGGTGCTTAACTGTTATAAACGCTTATTCGCCTTTGAAGCCATGTTGATATTCAGGATGAGAACCACCACCGTGTTCACCGCCTTTACCTTGATTGGCTTGCGAAGGATGTTCATCCCCTTTATATTGGGGGTTATGCTCGCCATTTGGACCCTGCGGATGTTCTTGATTGTATTGAGGGTGTCCGCCTTGTGGAGCAGACCCTTTTCCAGGATGCCCTTCGGCAAAGGCACTGCTTCCGTTAATGCCCAAGGTCAATACAAGCGAAAGACTGGCGACTTGAATGAGTTTTAAAATAGTCATAGGTACATTTCCTTCTTTCTTATAGCCGAATTAATAATTTTCTGTACAGTGTCTATACGTTGTCGCTACGATTATTTTGTTCTGTTATGTAGGTCTGTCTACACGCCCTCACAAAATAATCTAGGCTCCTAGTCTAGCCTACTGTACAAAAAACTCTAAATTCAGCTATACAGGTTAATTACACGCTAAATGATAAGGGGGTCATTTGCGTTAAGTTTAACATCGGCACCTATGAAGAAAACCCTAAAGCTTTGTTACAAAACGTTAGGGTTTTTCTGTAAATCACTGATTTTAAACGGCTACACTTCGATGTTAAGCAACTGTCCACAAGAAGGAGCTTTGGCTTCTTCCGTCGCCGTCGCTTCGTTCCACGCTGTACCCACAGGACGCTCTTGGTCGTCTTTTAACGCAGGCAATTCACCTGGTTTGATGATCTGTTGTGAATAAATCGTTTGATGGGTTTTGTCATTGGTTTGATAGACATTTACACTACCATCTGTTTTAATCGTGTAATATTGGTCTGTTCCGTCGATGCCTTTTTTCAAAATTTCAAGCTCGCCACCATGCCCCTTTTGGTAACCTATTTCAAGAGAACGTTCAGGGATTTCTTCTTGTGGTTTGGCTTGGGCGATAAGTTGTTCAACTTCTTCAATCACCTTAGGATCGGTGGCTTGTTCTTGAATACCTAACGTACCTTGCAATTCATACGGTGCGGGCTTTACAAGTACTTGTCCATTTTCATTGATCTGATAAGTAGGACCTTCAAAATTGTCATTAGGTTCAAGGATAATGTCGCCATAGCGTTCTACC
Organism: Vampirovibrionales bacterium; assembly: GCA_044371965.1. Taxonomy (GTDB): domain Bacteria; phylum Cyanobacteriota; class Vampirovibrionia; order Vampirovibrionales; family JAJTHC01; genus JAJTHC01. The sequence goes on along the minus strand of JBILSS010000021.1, from coordinate 3,658 downwards.
GTTTTAGAATAAGGTGCCTTCGCTTTTTCTTCAAAAGTCGGGACAGACGCTTGTTCATACAAATCTTGCACCAATTGCAATTCTTCTTGAGGATCTTGTGGGGCTTCGATCTTCTGCTTGTTCCGTTTATTTAACGGCACATAAGCATTAGAGCTACTTGCAGGGATGTTGACTAAACTTGTTGGACTAATAGACATAAGATTTCCTTTTTTCACACTGAAATAATAAAACGTAAATAAATTGACGACTTACAAGCAAAAACGTCTGTACGAGTTACAATAGTGCTAGTGACACCGAATTTGTAACAATCGAATATAATATCCGATTTAGAAAAGAGCCTAGAAAGAGAGAAAACCGTCTATGACTTTTTATCTAGTGAATACTATACAACAAAAACGCACCCTTTTTATAGTAGAATGACAAAGAACACAAAAAAGGAAGCATTGATGAATGAAGCAAAAGACTATGAAGTACTAGCAGAGCAAGCCCAACAAGCGAGAACCCAGTTTTTTGTTTATTTGGCGACTTCGGCGTTTTTGCTAGTCACCGTAATGTCGATTACAGACAAACAATTATTGTTAAACAATTCATCCATTACCCTGCCCTTGCTCAACATCGGCGTACCGCCATTATTTGTACTCATCATCGGTCCTTGGTTGTTACTCTTAACTTATTGCAACTTACACATTCACTGGTTTCGCTATGTAAAAGAAGTGGAAGAATTAAACTGTTCTACTGAAAAAGCCCGACGCAAGTTGTTTCCTATTATGATTTACCAAGCCTTATATCATCCGAAGGAAGGGCTTATGGGTTTTTTGGAAAAGGGCTTGGCAGAATTAGCATTATTTTGGCTATTGGTACCCATACAAGGCTTTTTTTTATGGAAAATACTTAAAATACAGTATCTCGAATTATGTTTAATGGAATATGGGTTACTTTTAGTTTCTAGCTTTTTAACAGTGTACTGGCTTAAGCAAAGTACTCATCAATCAATCATTTCTAATGAGGCTAGGAAAATTATTGACAAACTTTTGGCAAGGTCTCAAGTTCTAAAAATTTCTCCTACATTAACACTAAAGAACCTTGGTTCTGTATGTGGGGTAATTTATTTACTAGCTCTTATTAATGTAATTGTTACTTCCGCTCACCTAGAAGTCTCGTATGACGTATTGAGCCCTCCCCTAGAACTCATTAGCACTCCTATTGTCGCCCCTTTCATAGATAGAATGGAGTCAAAAAAAGAAGTAAAAGAAATGCAAGCGAAGCACGTATTTGAAAATGTTTACTGGTTAGACCTAAAAGGCAAAAGCTTAAGACGTGCTAATTTTGAGAATACTGTTCTGTTAAAAACCAATTTGTCTAGGGCGGATTTAAGATCTGCAAACTTAGAAGGTACCAACTTCGAACAGGCAAACTTAGAAGGTGTAAACCTACACCACGCAAATTTAAACTCTGCAAATCTACAAGACGCAAGCTTAGGATCTGCAAGTCTACTAGACGCAAAGTTAGAAGATGTAAACCTAATAAGGGTAAAGTTAGAGCGTGCTAATCTACAATATACACTGGCTAAAAAGAACACACAAGACGGATTTTTAAGCTATGTAAACCTAATAAGGTTAAGTTTAGAGCGTGCTAATCTACAATATGCACTAGCTAAAGCGAACACACAAGACGGATTTTTAAACTATACAAACATAAATTGTGGGGGGGGCTTCATTTGTACTAACCTTCAACATGCCAACTTAAGTTATGCAAAGTTACAATACGCCAACTTAGAGCGTGCAAACCTACAACACGCCAACTTAATCGGTGCAAAGCTACAATACGCAAACTTAAGATATGTAAAGCTAAAAGGTGTGTATTTTGAGACACGATTGGATAAGAAAACGGGCAAAGAGGTGCCTGACTATACGGTCGGGGGTGGAACGCTTTGCGAGGCTAAAACACTTGAGAGTGCAACAATGGACGACTGGCTTTTCAAAAAACTAAAAACCCTTAAAGCCTGCAACGGAAAATTAGAAGGCGTTAATGACCCCAATTATATTCCCAATTATTAAGGTGTCGCCATGACTAACCCTCCCTTTGATTGGACAAGTGAACTTAAACGTATCCCTGCGAAACCGGGGGTGTATCGCATGCTGGATGCCAACGGCGAGGTGCTGTACATCGGCAAAGCCAAAGTGCTGAAAAACCGCTTGAAAAGCTATTTCAACAAAAACGGCGGTCATAGCCCCAAAACCAAAATGATGATTCCGCTGATTAAGCAGTTCAATTACATCGTTACCAATACCGAAGTCGAAGCCCTGATTTTAGAAGACAGCCTTGTTAAACAACATCAACCCAAGTACAACATCCTACTTAAAGACGACAAACGCTTCCCCTGGATCGGCATTAGCGACGACGACTACCCACGGCTTTTTGTGGCACGTTCCACCAAAAAACCGATGCATCACAAGGGCAAAAACACTCGGTTTTTCGGTCCTTACACGAATTCATCTGAATTGTACGCCTTGTTAAAATTGTTGCAAAAGCATTTCCCTTTGCGAAAACGCCCCACGCCGTTGTTTAAAGACCGACCGTGCATGAATCACACGCTAGGGCTTTGTGCCGCACCCTGCCAAGGGCTGGTTTCCCCAAAAGACTACCAAGATATTGTCAATCAAGCGGTGCTGGTCTTGAAAGGCAAAACCCACGATTTAGAAACCAAGCTTAAGCAAGAAATCCAAAAAGCCAGCGATGTCATGCAATATGAACGGGCGAAAGCTTTGCTCGAACGCCTTGAAGCCGTCGAACGGATTGGGCAGAAACAGGTGATTGTGTCTGAAGATATGACCAAGCATCAAGATGTGATTGCCCTTGCCAGCGATGCCTTTCAAGCTTCGATGCAAGTCTTGGTGATTCGCTACGGCAAGGTTGTGGCATCCAAGCCCTTTGTGATTCCGTTGAGCTTTGGGGAATCGGCGGAAGAAGTCTATAACAGCTTTTTGCTCCAGTATTACAGGCGTTTAGAAGCCGACGACTTGCCCGATGAAGTCATTGTGGAATACCCGATTTACGATGCCGATGTCGTCGAAGACTGGTTGAGCCATGTGCATCAAAAGAAGGTAAGCTTGGTGCATCCGCAGAAGGGGGGCAAGTTTGACCTGTTAAAGCTGGCTCAAGTCAACGCACAAAGTGGCTTGGAACAAGCTCAACTCTATGAAGCGTCGAAGTTGAGGAATGATCCGACCAAAGCCTTGCTGGATTTGCAAGAACGCTTGCGTTTACCGATTTTCCCTCGACGCATGGAATGTTACGACATCTCTCACTTTCAAGGCAGTCAAACCGTCGCCAGCATGACGGTATTTGTCGACGGTGTGCCAGCGAAAGACGAGTATCGCCGTTTTAAAATCCATTCCGCCGAAGGCAAGCCCGATGACTTTATTTCCATGCACGAAGTGATTACACGTCGTAGCAAGCATCGTGACGATTGGGCGAGACCTGATTTATTGATTATCGACGGAGGCAAGGGGCAATTGAACGCTGCCTTACGAGCCACCCACGAGCAAGACTGGCAGGGCATCCCCATGGTGTCGCTTGCCAAGCGGTTTGAAGAGATTTTCATCGCTGGGGAAGACTACCCTGTGGTGATACCGCATTCGGCGCCTGCCTTGCAAGT
>JBILSS010000097.1:0-8653 GCA_044371965.1 Vampirovibrionales bacterium | reverse complement strand
AAGCCACACCTTCGATGCTGGCAATCACCGCACGCTGGTAAGCTTCAGAAACCACCGCAGGCGTGGATGCATCACAGGCTCTGAACCGTTTCAGTAATTCTACCTGCAACACCGTCAACGGCACGATATACGGCTGTTTGAGACGATAGCCGATATTGTAAATGGTTGCTTCTTCGGCTTCCACGTGAACATCCAACTGACTTAAGAAGTCCACCGTCAAGGTATGTTCCTGCTTGATTTTGGCGAATATCTCACGAGCATAGGGCTTAAACGCCGTAGGACTCAACGATTCCACATAATGTTCGGCGAGGCGAATATCCGCTTGCTTTAAGGCAAAGGCGGAATTGCTCAACAATACGCCGAAAAACGCCCATTCCTGCTTCATGCGTTTAAGCGTAGCAAGGGAATCTTCTCCGCCAAGACGCTGATCAACAAAGTGTTTCAACGCCGTGCCAAGACCGTACCAGCCGGGGAGCATATGACGAGACTGAAACCAGCGGAAGACCCACGGAATCGCTCGCAAATCCTTGAGGCTCTTCATTTCCCGACGCTTGGCTGGTCGAGAACCGATCATCATTAAGTCGACTTCGTAAGGCGTGACGGTTTGGAAATACTGCACCAAATAAGGATCGTCGTGCATGAGTTCGCTATAATAGGCATTGGCACGATCCGACAAGGTTTGCATAAAATTCGTCCATTCAGGTTCGAGCTTATCAACCCCCAAGGCGTGATGCTGAAGCGTCGCCCCTGCCGTTTTTTCAAAGTGAAATAACGCCGTGTCTTCCAAATTATAAAGCCGTGACAAGACTTCGCCTTGTTCCGTAATATCCTGCCCATAATGGGCGGAACCTGCGGGCAAGGCTGAAATGGCTTTTGCGGTGGGTGTGCCGCCACGCCCGACACTGCCGCCACGCCCGTGGAAGAAGCGAAGTTTAACGCCGTATTCGGTAGCCACGCTTAACAAGGCTTCTTGAGCCTTATACAGTTCCCAGTTGGATGTCACGAATCCGCCGTCTTTATTGGAATCCGAGTAGCCGAGCATAATCAATTGCGAATCCCCACGAGCGACCAACTGCGTTTGATACGCCTTGCTTTCAAACAAGGCTCGCATGACGCTTGGGGCGTTTTGCAAATCTTCAATGGTTTCAAACAACGGCACAATGTTCATTTTAGACACATAATCGCCCGCTTGCGTTTGGTAAAACAGCCCACAGGTTTTCAACAACAATTGAGCATGCAATAAATCTTGAGCGGTTTGCGTCATGGAAATAATGAAGTTTTCACTCGCGGCATCGCCCAAAGCTTGTTGCCCAAATCGAGCGGCTTGCAAAATATGCGTCAACCGCCATTGCAACCATTCTGAAGACGCCTTGCCAGTGCCTGCTGCGTCATGTTCTTCATCCGCAATGACTTCCAGACCCAACAAATACAACGGCACGATGCCTCGATCTTCAAGCAAATAGCGTTCCAGCGTTTTTTGATAGTCCACTGAGCCAAAGGCGTGAGCCTTCGTGAAGTTCAACGATTTGGCGATGCGTTCACTGGTTTCACGAATGGTGAGCGAATCTTCACGCAAATCTAAACTGGCGAAATAAAAGCCAAACAACTTGAGCTTAAATTGCAACGCCTGAACTGAATTGGACGCACTTCGGCAAAAACCGCCTTCATTCAGTACATCCGCCAAAAGCTGTAAGTCATCGGCAAAGCTTTGACTGTTGAGATATAACCAGTTCGGATTCTTCATTTTTCCACGACGTTCGTACAACGGCGTTTCAAGCGTCGCTTGAATCCGTTCGCCCATCAAGTTCACCCATAAACGAATGGGTTCACGATCAATATCACCATGGTAATGGTTGTATTTTTCAAGGGATTCTGCTTTCAAGGCATCCAGCGTTTGCACAAGGCGATCTCGTAAACGACGAGACACCGCCAAGTTAAAAGCGGAAATGCTCAAGCGAGGGGCAAGCACTTTAAGATCCGCCAAGTAACGTTTTAAGACCGCTTCATGCTGAAGAGACAGGGCTTCTTTATAAACCATGGGCGTGACATAAGGGTTGCCGTCCATATCGCCACCCACCCAAGTGCCTAAACGCAATAAGGGGTTTTGAATATGATTAAGTTTACAACCTGTATTTGAAAAAGGTAGGGCATTTTCAGCAGGGGTATTCAAGCTACGTTCCAACACCGTGTCTAGCACTTGGTGAAACTCGGGCAAAGTTTTATACAAGGTACGTTCCAAATACCCAACCACACTGCGGACTTCATCCCGCACGGTGGGACGCTTCCAACGACTGTACTGCGTAAACCAAAGCAGTTCCACATCTTCCAACAAGGCTTGAATGCCTTGGTTGAAGGCGACTTCATCCACCGATTCATGCAAGGCTTTTAAATGCACATACAACTGTTGCTGATGCCGTAAAATCGTTTTGCGTAAAATTTTCGTGGGGTGAGCCGTTGCCACCAAGCGGACGGTGCTATTCTGCAAGCGTTCAAAGAAACGCTGGCGTGAAAAATGTTCGTGCTTAAAGAGCTGTTGCACTTGGCTTTCCAAACGTTCAGGGTAAGAATGCACGGTACGGGTGTTGTGAAAGTTTTCTGCTGTATTCGTCAAGGTTAAAAATAAGCGAAACGCTGCACTCACCTTTCTTAAGGTTGTGGCGACTTCTTCTTCTTTTGTATCTACAGAATGAGCCTTGTTTTCAGCATCACGAATCAGATCGTTTAAGGCATCTTGAACGGCGACAAGATTCAAGTCGGACTTGCGTTCGGTAACAGAAAGACGAATCGCTTCAATATGTCTAAAAAACGACGCCCCTTCATGTTCCAACAAGGTATGCCCCAAAATACAACCCAGCAAACGAACATCGTTGACAAAGGAACTCGATGGGATTTCGTCATAGTTGATTTCATTGAGCTTAATATCCACACGAGAGGTTTCGGGCAATTGCTTCAATAGGCTAATGAAGGCTTGCTTAATGGCTCTTTCGCTGGAAAAAGGGGAAGGTGAAGAAGAATTGGTGGAGTAGCTTAACATATTCATAGACATGACCTGTATATTCCGTGGTTAAAAGGGGGGACTCCCCGCAATTATAACAGGTACATAAGCTTTTGGGGGATTTGGTGAGTGATACCATTTAAACAAGTGAAAAGCGACTAGGTGGATTCTAGGAGCCTAGAATCGCAGATGTGTGAAGTGTACATAAACGTACATAAGCACATCGAGAATCGTAGCGACAACGAAGACGCCAGACGCTATTTAATTGTTTAATTGGTATGAGGCTCCCCTAGAAAATGTAACAATTGCAAGGGGAACTCAAGAATAGTCGTAATTTGGTCGAAGATAGGAGAAATGCCGTGTATGAAGAGGTGTGCCTGTGAAACTATTCGAGTCTATTCAATCAAATTTTACACGCCAAAAACAAGAAGGCAGTGTGCTTATTTTGACGATCGCCTTGATGCTCCTATTTTCAGGGCAAATCCTTATGGTGGGATTGGTCACGACCAAGTCTTTAGCCGAATCAGGGGCGTTAAACGCCTTGGGTATGGCGGCGCGTGAAGAGGCGTTTGGGGCGATGGCGGACTTTGAAAGCAAGGAATTGTACCCTGCTTATATGGCGAAAGTCAATGTCGCCAGAGCCAACACCACCACCGTGACCCCTGTGACAGCTGAAGAATTATTGGACGATTATGGAAGAGATGAAACCGTAAGAAGAACCGCTAGCTTAGCACGCCAAAATGGTGCTATGGTGAATTGGTCAACGTATCGTCAACGCTTGTGGGATCCCAACACCAACACTTATATCAACGGGCAGTTCACCACCGATGTGTGGTTGCAATCACGGGTTTTGCCTGGTTCTAGTGGTACAGTCGCGGACGGCTTTTATGAATGGCCCTTTACGATTGTGGCTCGAGTACGTGGTGCTGGGGTGGATCAAATCCTTCGTCGCCAAACGACGATGATCCCTGAAGGGTATCGTGATTTTTAGGCTTATGCATTTCTTCTGTAGAAAGATATGTGATACCAATTAAACGATTAAATAGCGTCTGGCGTCTTCGTTGTCGCTACGATTCTCGATGTGCTTATGTACGTTCGTGTACACTTCACACATCTGCGAGTCTAGGCTCCTAGAATCCACCTATACGCTTTTCAATCGTTTAATTGGTATGAAAAGCTTTCTTTTTCACCTTGATTGCCTTAAAATAGACGCATGATGACATTAGAAACCCCTTTACAACTCAACGAACGTATTCTGCAAACCGCCTTACACGTCTTGGATGTGGAAAGCTTGGCGGTGCAAGCCATGAAAGCGTCCATCGACGACGGCTTTTTGGCGTCGGTGGCATTGATTGAAGCTCGGCAAGCCCAAGGCGGTCGGGTGATGATTACTGGCATGGGGAAATCGGGGCATATTGGTCGTAAAATGGCGGCCACCTTGAGTTCCACAGGCACGCCTGCGTATTTTATGCACCCTGCCGAAGGACGCCATGGCGATCTTGGTATGGTGACCTCGCACGATGTGGTGATTGCCATTTCAAATAGCGGAGAAACCGAAGAACTCTTGGGCTTATTGCCAAGCCTACATACCCTTGAAACGCCGATTATCGCCATGACGGCGAAGGCCCATTCGACGCTTGCCAAACAAGCCGTGGCGATTTTAAATGTCGCTGTGCCTGAAGAAGCCTGTCCCTTGGGATTGGCTCCCACGGCGTCAACGACGGCAACGCTCGCCTTAGGCGATGCCTTGGCGGTTGTGCTTCAAGAAAATAAGGGTTTCGCCTCTCGTGATTTTGCCTTGTTTCACCCTGCTGGCATGTTGGGTAAACGACTTTTGCTCAAGGTGTCGGATTTGATGCACACGGGCGACGCCTTGCCTTATGTGAAGTCTGATGATTTATTGCTTCACGCCTTGGTTGAAATGAGTCAAAAGAAAATGGGGATGACGTTGGTTCAAAGCCAAGCAGGCAATTTATGTGGTGTTTTGACGGATGGCGATGTGCGTCGGGCGTTGATGAAGCATGGCGGAGAAATCGGTGCCGTGCTGGTTGAAAGCGTGATGAGTCCTTCGCCACAGCGGATTTCAAAGCAGGCGTTAGCCGTGGATGCCTTGCGTCACATGGAAGAGCGGAAAATCACCGCCATTGTGGTTGAAGATGAATCCGCTAAGATTGTGGGCGTCTTGCACTTGCATGATTTACTGGCTCAAGGTTTGTAGACCTACAAACGTCTAAAAAGCATCTTACCCCCTCCCCTTTAAGGGGAGGGTTGGGGTGGGGAGTAGATGTCAACACTGAGTTTTGGACATCCCCCCCTGTCCCTAGCCCTCTCCTCAAGGAGAGGGAACAGGACTTTTGTAAAGCCTTTTATCTACGTTCTTACAAGCATACTTTACATTAAATGGTTGACAGATGTTCTTTTTAAACTAAAATTAGATTTTAGTCCTTCCAATCCGAGGCTTTTCAATGTCTGATAAATTAGTAAAATGGCTCGCCCCCATTGCAAAAAGTTCTGGTCAACGCTTCTTATTGCAAGAAGTCTTAGGCTCTGGTGTGCCTCACGTTGCTTTGGGCATGAACTTTGGCGATCGTGTTGATCAATTTTATCAGCAAGCCGCTCAAGAAGTGGGATCCTACCTAGCGACCTTTCAATTCAGCAAGGGCGTTGAAAAACTCTATGATGTCCATCTCAACACGCTCAAAGACACGACGGAACAGAAAAAAGCATTGGCGTGGAAAGGCTTGGGCGTTGCATTAGCGAGCTTACCTGTACTTGCCGCCACGGATTATTCGGCGATGTATCTACGAAATTACCTCACGAGTAAGACGTTTAAAACGCATAATTTTGTCGATTTGGTGGGCTTGGGCAATAACCACAAAGAAGGCAAGTCAAAAGACAAAGCCCCCGAAACAGAAACCCACAAAAAAGAACGATACGCCTTTGAACGCAAGCAATTGCTCACCATTGGCAAAGCCGTTGGCTTAGCCTTAGCCGTCGGAGGGGTGGGGGCAGGTTGGGCGTATCATCAAATGAAAAAGGGAGCAGACTTGCCTGCGGTTTTAACCAAGGAGTTCAAAGTACCGTTCACGGAATCGCTGGCGAAGTTGCATCATCACTTGAAAAAGGGTCGAATGAAGCCTTTGGCGATCCTACTGCCTGAAAAAGGGAGTCGAACATCATTACAAGATGTGTTGAGCTTTAAAAATCGTGAAACAGGCAAAATAACAGGCAAAATGGATGACATTAGCGAACTTCAAGTCTTTTCAAGCTTTGGAGCCTTTGGCTATAGTGGAATGCTTTTATCGGCTCGTGATCCCGTCGAACGTTTTGAAGGGTTGGTCAAGTTTGCATGGTATGGGTTTGCCAACATGATTCTGCCAAACGTTATGAAAAAATCGATCGAACCCACACTGGACAAAAAGTTTGGGAAACATTCAGACAAAAAAGCGGTCTATAGTTTTTTAGCCACAGTGGGAACTGGGGCGTGCTTATATGCGATGCCTCCGACTTTGGCGTGTTTGTTCACTCGTAAAGATCGTGCCAATGACTACAAAGCCAAGCAAGCCAAACCCACGATGCCGTTAGGCAAACCGTACGTAAGTCCAATGCCGTCTCGTCAAGCACCGCTTTATAGCTAGTTTTTGCTTTCTATAGAAAAGTTCAAGACTTGTCTTTTTTTTTGTTTCAGATAGACTAAGAAGCGTAGTGAATATGCTGATGTAGCTCAGTCGGTAGAGCAACGCATTCGTAACGCGTAGGTCGCAGGTTCGATTCCTGTCATCAGCATTCCTTAATCTAATAGAGGGGAGGCTTTTCACATGGCATCAGAAGAACTTACGCTAAGTTCTATGCCTATAGACTTGCCTGAACTCCCCGATTTTGAGCCTGAACCTGACCTGCAAGCCCGAGGCTCCCTTGCCGAAAAAAACACTAGTTCCCCCGATGATGCTCGCTTGCTGGATGACACCGATTACAGCTTTTTTGATCGTATTCCCCCCCATGCCCTTGAAGCCGAGCAAGCCGTTTTAGGCGGCGTTTTGGTCGAACCTGATTCGCTGATCCGTGTCGTGGATGTCTTGAGAGAGCATCACTTTTACCGCCCCAGCCATCGATTGATTTACAAAACGGTGTGTCACCTGTTTGAAAAAGGGCAACCTGTCGATCTCATTTCCGTGTCCGAAGTTTTGAAAAATCAAGATATGCTTGAACATGTCGGGGGGCGGTCTTACCTCAACGATTTGGCTCTAGCCGTGATGACCACCGCCAATTTAACCTATTACGCCACGCTTATTCGAGACAAAGCCTTGCAACGAGCTTTAATCAAAGCAGGGGCGGAAGTCGTGCGTTCGGCGTATGAAAGTGAATCGGCGGAACTGGCGATCGACGAAGCTCAGCAAGCCGTCTTTGCTGTGGCTCAACACAACATTTCAGACAATCTCACCCCCATTGAAAGTATTTTGCCCACTACGTTTCAACAAATTGAAGAGCGAAACAATAATAAGGGTAGCTTGATGGGTGTGGCATCGGGCTTTTACGATTTAGACAATTACTTGTCGGGCTTTCAAAAAAACGACTTACTCATTCTCGCCGCTCGTCCTTCCATGGGAAAAACGGCGTTGGTCTTGAACTTGGTGACACACGTTGCCATGCGTGAAAAAGCCCCTGTCCTCTTTTTTAGCTTGGAAATGAGCAAAGAACAGCTCGTTCAGCGGATGCTTTGTGCCGAAGCGGAAATTGATGCCCAGCGTATTCGTACAGGCGACATTAGCGAAACCGACTTTTCAAAACTCGCTTCTGCGATGGGTCGCTTAGGCGATTCCCCTATTTTTATTGACGATACGCCGAATATGACCGTGATGGATATGCGTGCCAAAGCTCGTAAGTTGATGATTGAACGCCAAAATGAACCGATCGGTATGATTGTCATCGACTATTTGCAGTTGATGCAGGGTCGAGCAGGCAGTACAGGCATGGAAAATCGGCAGAACGAAATTGCGGCGATCTCTCGTGGCTTGAAGGGGCTGGCTCGTGAATTACGATGCCCTGTGATTGCCCTTTCGCAGTTGTCTCGTGCGGTGGAAAGCCGTGACGACAAACGCCCGATGCTCAGCGATTTACGGGAATCAGGCTCTATTGAGCAAGACGCCGACGTGGTTATGTTCATTTACCGAGACGAATATTATAATAAAGAAACCGACAAACCGGGTATTGCGGAAATTATTATCGCCAAGCAGCGTAACGGCCCTACTGGGACGGTGTCGCTGATTTTCCGCAATAATATCACTCGCTTTATGAATCCGCTGGATTCGCAAGTGCAGGTCTTTTAGGTTTTGTGTCGTGATTTTAAATTAGGGTCTGGTAAACTTTAGCTAATTTTATGATAGGCTACAGCATTATGATACCAATTAAACGATTAAATAGCGTCTGGCGTCTTCGTTGTCGCTACGATTCTCGATGTGCTTATGTTCGTCTGTCTACATGCCCTCACATAATAATCTAGGCTCCTCGTCTAGCCTACTGTACAGAAAACTCTAAAGACGGCTATATTATAGTATTTTCTATATAAAATGTTCTCTTGCCTCTTCGTTGTCGCTACGATTTTTTTGTTCCGTTATGTAGGTCTGTCTACACGCCCTCACAAAAAAATCTAGGCTCCTA
>JBILSS010000068.1:0-10467 GCA_044371965.1 Vampirovibrionales bacterium | reverse complement strand
GACCTACATGACTGAACAAAATAATCGTAGCGACAAAGTATAGACACTGTAGGGGAAATTATTTAAAATACTATATATAGAAAGCTCTGCAAAAAAATCAAGCTAAACACAACGGCTCCAGTCATTCGACTGGAGCCGTTGTGGTGGGCGCTCACGGGCTCGAACCGTGGACCACCTGCGTGTAAAGCAGACGCTCTACCAACTGAGCTAAACGCCCTTGTTTAACTCTCTTTATAGTACATCGTCAAGCTTAGAATGCAAGCCCTTTTTTACTCCTATTTTTGAAAAAATTAAGAAGACGATTCCACAATAGAAAGTGAACTAATTTTAGCCCCCTCAACAGCATCCAAAACCTTCATGCTGGTGGCATGTAAGGCAAGCGGACTCAAATTCAAGACCACACCATCAGGAAACGCCGTTTTTAAAGCCAGCAAACGTTGCGTTAAATCATCCGACGATGCCAATAATTCATCGTTGAACTTAATTTGATTATTTGCCAAAATATCCACTTCAATGACTTTTTGATCTTTTTCAGGGCTTTGAAGCGAATCAGACAGGCTAGGCAAGCTAATGTTCAAGCCTTGACTGTTGAGCATCGGTGCCACGACCATCATAATAATCAACAGCACCAAGAAAATATCGGTGAGGGGCGTAATGTTAATTTCATCAAAACGCTTAAAGCCTTTAGAACTCGCCATTGGGGGATGCTCCTTCTTCAGAAATAGACGGCTGTTCGGACGCTTCTTTTTTCGGCGGAGCCGCTTCCCCTTCAAAGACAATACGTTCCACCCCTGTACCTGCCACCGCTTTCATCACGGTTAAAACCGCTTTGTTAGAGCTGGCTTTATCTGCACGTAATAAGACTTTTTGCTCAGTAACGGTCGGCAATAACGCTTTGATTTTAGCACCGAGTTCGCTGGCTTGAACGGACTCGCCTTGAACGTCGTACTCGCCTTTGGCGGAAACATCCACCGTAATGAGGTTTTTACTAATGGCTTTACCGTTTTCAACCAAAGGCAATGCCACAGCCTCGTTTTTTTGAGCGATGCTAGGGGCAATCACCATCATAATAATCAACAGCACCAAGAAAATATCGGTTAAGGGCGTGATGTTGATTTCATCAAAACGTTTGACTTGAGAAGCCATGGGGTCTAGCTCCTTTTACGCATGAACAGGGTGTTGCGTCTGATGTTCTTGAGACGTGAAAGGTGTTGCATCAACAGAAGAAAGCAAGACAAGCTTTAAGAGTTGGAAGTCATTTTCAAAGCTTTCAACTTTAGATCGGAAATAGTTGTTGGCCACAACCGCCACAATCGCCACGCCTAAACCAAACGCCGTTGCGATGAGGGCTGAACCAATACCGAACATGACTTGAGACGCTTGCCCTTGAGCCGAGTTCGCCATTTCACCGAAGGTCAACAAAATACGAACCACCGTACCAAACAAGCCCAAGTAAGGGGCAATCGTGCCTACGGTACCGAGAATGTTCAAGCCCTGTTCCAAGCGACGCACGGCAAGTGCAAGGGTTATATCAAAGGCACTACCGAAGGCTTTGGCATCACGACCATGCTGGCGAAGAAGCTGGATGCCTTCTTGGCTCACACGACCAAAAATACCGCCGAGTTGCTCACTAATAGCCAAGGCATTCTCATAATTATGTTTCGCTAGTTCACGTTGCAAACGTTGCACAAAAGATTCTAGCTCACGTTCTTGGCTTTTGAAGAAGCTCAAACGCTTAAACACGACGGCTCCTGTAATGAGGGATGCCACAATAATTGGGGACAACACAGCCCAGTCATGTTGCAGTGTAAAAGTAAGTAGTTTGAAATCCATTGAAAAAGCTCCTTCAGCAAAACCATCATACAATAGACTAAGTATAAAGGATAATTGCAATTCGGGAAAGTCTTTTTCTAAAACAGCCTAAAACTATCTGCCTGAACCGAGTTCAATGGATTTGGATGCCATGGTTTTCAAAATGCCGTATACCGACAAATTGGCTTCAAACATGCGGTTTGCCATTAAGGCATCTGCCATATCCACCAGTGGGTTGGCGGTCGATGCTTCCACATAACCGTTGGCATCGGCGGCGGGGTGATAGGGCATATACAATTGTGTGCCTTTGGTGGGGTCACTAATCGTGCCAGACATCGTGACGCCTGCTTCGCCTAGATTGTTGAGGGTATCGGCAGGCACGCCCGACGCCGATGCTTTGACATTACCCATTAAATCCGCAAAAGGGACTTGGGCTTGCTGGCTTAAAATGGGGATCTGACGCTTGTAGCCAGGCGTCCCCAAGTTTGCCATATTCGTGGCGTGGACTTGGGCACGTTGGGCGTGAGCCGTCATGCCTGAAGACGAAATCGTCATTGCGTTTAGTAGCGTCATTATAGGGGATCCTCCTTCGGTCTGGGGTTTGAGACTCTTTCGGTGCTTTTCAACGGAAGCTGTAGGGGCATCGGCGGAATGGGGGGGTTTTCTAAAGCTAAACGTTCACCCTGTCAACACTTTATTTTGGAGACATTGAATTGTAACGATTTCGGCATCTTTAGCATCGTTTTGGCATCACGATGTTTTCTGCTCGCAAGAGGTCAATGCCTCCGTTTTAATTTACACATTAACCCTAGAAAGGTAACAATACTATGTTACAACTACAACGATACGCCCCCCCCGCCAGCAAGCAAGCACAGACTCTGAAGGCTGACAGCCAGAGAGATGGGCAGGGAAGTCTTAGGTTTATTGGATCCAATAAAGATCAATTAGAAGCTTTAGGAACTGTGGCTAAGTGCTTTAGCCCTATCAAGAAGAATGGTAATAATTTTCAACTTGAAGCTTTGTATCTGCCAGATACTCAAATAATTCAAACTCTAGGTTCTTTACAGAAAACCTTTCAAAAGATGCCACAAGGTGAAACGGACTTAAGTCATCTATCTTTCGTAGAATTGGATTTGTCACATCCCATAAGCTTACAGCCTAAAATCATTGAGGTGTTTGGAAAATTAGGTATTAAAGATGGGGAAGTCCTAGATACAAAGAACAATTTTTTACATGTTTATTCTATATTCCCCAACGATCCAGAAGAGTTAGCGGATCCTGATATATTGAACGATCCAAGAATCAATACTTCAAATTATATTCGAGGCAGAACAAAATCCTACCAAGAAACAATGACGAATAAGCAAATTTTAGGTACCATGCAGTTATTTAAGAGGCTTTTAAATTCCATAATGTAAGCTCCCAACTACAAAGAAATAGAGCAGTCAAAAGAATAATTCATTTTGTTCTCCCCCCCCCCTGATGCGAGAGGCATCAGGGGGGATTTCATATATTTCCCAAAAAAGCACCTTGTTTTACTTCTTTATGTTTCTGTTGTATAATATAGGCAACGTGTAAAAGCGATTGATAAAAAAAACGGCTTGCGACGCAAGCCCTGATGTAAAGAAAGTAGATTCTGATTTTATGATGATGACTCAAGAAACCTTGACCCACCCCCAACAATCGGGTGAATTTGGTATTACTAACCCCACCCTTGACGCCTTTTACCCCGATATGAAACGGGCTCAGTTCGACATTGGCGGAAAAACGGTTTACGTTGAAACAGGACGTATTGCTCGTGCGTCTGGCGGTTCGATTATTCTACAATGTGGCGAAACCACCGTTATGGCAAATGCCACGGCGACCGAAACCCCTCGTGCAGGGATCGACTTCTTCCCACTTTTAATCGATTACGAAGAAAAGCTTTATTCCGTGGGTCGCATCCCGGGTGGCTACAACAAGCGTGAAGCTCGTCCGAGTGAAAAAGCGATTTTAACCTCTCGTTTGATTGATCGCCCCATTCGCCCTCTTTTCCCTGATGGCTTCCGTAACGATGTGCAAATCGTCGTTAACGGCTTGACCAGCGATCTCGAAAACCCCATGGATGCCTTGGCTATTTTGGCAGCGTCTTTCGCTTTGACGCTTTGCAAAAATGCCCCCTTCCAAGGACCGATCGGTGCGGTTCGTGTGGGTAAAGTCGACGGTGCGTTAATCGCCAACCCCACTTACAAGCAAATGGCTGAAAGTCCTTTAGACTTGGTCGTTGCGGGTACCAAAGATTCCATTATGATGGTGGAAGCAGGCGCCGATTTCGTCACGGAAGACGAACTCATCGAAGCCTTAGATTTCGCTCATAAAGAAATCAAAAACCAAGTCGCTGCTCAAGAAGCCTTTGCTCACTTGTGTGGTGTGCCTGTTGTGAAAGAGTTCACCCCTGAATTTGACAACAGCCCTGTTCTTGAGTTCTTGAAGTCGAATTACTACGACAAAGTCAATGCCGCTTATCACAATGAAGATCGTGACGGACGCAAAGACTTGGTCGCTGCCATTAAAGAAGAGGCTAAAAAAGCCCTCGAAGCGTTGGGTGAAGACCACGAATTGAACGTCCTCATCAAAGCTCAAGATGTACCCGTTTTCAGCGAATCCTTCAAATCGCTTGAGAAAAAAGTCATGCGAGCCATGGTCGTCAACGAAGGCGTGCGTGCGGACGGTCGTAATTCTGAAGAAATTCGCCCTATTAAATGTCATGTAGGCGTGTTGCCTCGTGTGCATGGTTCCGCTTTGTTCACTCGTGGAGGCACTCAAGTGCTTTCAATCGCAACGCTCGGTTCACCTGGGGATCTTCAACGCTTAGACGGCGTTGAGCCTGACACCGAAAAACGCTGGATGCATCACTACAATTTCCCTGCTTACAGTGTGGGCGAAGTGCGTCCTAACCGTGGGGCGGGTCGTCGTGAAATTGGGCATGGTTGCTTGGCAGAACGTGCGGTTGCTGCATCGTTGCCGAAACAAGCCGATTTCCCTTACACCTTGCGTGTGGTCAGCGAAGTGGTTGCTTCTAACGGATCCACGTCCATGGGTTCCACCTGCGGAGCCACGCTTGCTTTAATGGATGCTGGTGTGCCGATTGAAAAAGTCGTCGGTGGGATTGCCATGGGTCTGATTAAAGAAGGCGATAAATCCGTTATTTTGTCCGACATTCAAGGTCTTGAAGATTTCTTGGGTGACATGGACTTTAAAGTCACGGGTAATACGGATGGTGTAACCGCCCTTCAAATGGATATTAAAATCCAAGGGATTTCCATTGACATTATGCGTCAAGCCTTAGAGCAAGCCCGTCAAGGTCGTTTGCACATTTTGCAAAAAATGGCAGAAGCCCTTCCGAAAGCTCGTCCTGATTTGTCCACCTATGCCCCTCGCATTGAAACGATCAAAATTGATCAAGATCAAATCGGTACCGTCATTGGACCAGGTGGTAAAATGATTCGCTCCATTATTGAAGAAACGGGTGCGACCATTGATATTAATGACGAAGGCTTGGTACATATCTCCACAAACGACGGCGTAGCAATGGCTGCGGCTCGTAAGAAGATTGAAGACTTGACTCGTAAGTTTGAAGCAGGCATGCTGATTAAAGGCACAGTGCAGAGCATCATCCCTATCGGCGCCTTTGTTCAATTGGCTCCTGGTAAAGATGGCATGATCCACATTTCGCAATTCCCTTGCCGAGTCGGCATCATTGAAGATGCCGTCAACATTGGCGATGAAGTTGTGGTTCGTGTGACGGCGATTGATGAGCGTGGACGCACCAATCTTTCCATGAAAGATGTGACCGATGAAGAGCGTGCCAGCTTTGGTTTAGCCCCATTCGTGGTGCCTGAAACCTTGAGTGAGCGTCCTGAACGTGAAGAGCGTCCAGATCGTGGCGGTCGTGGCGGTGGCGGTGGCTATCGTGGCGGCGGCGGTGGTCGTGGTGGCGGACGTGATCGCTACTAGGCTTAAGCCCAACTAGTTTTGAAACGGGGTGCTTTTAGGAGCATCCCGTTTTATATATAGTCGTCTTTTATGGTATAATTATTTAGATTACATTGTAAGGGAAGATCTAATGAGCTTAATTAAAGAGATTCGACTAGAACAATTTTCTGCTTTTGAAGAACTAACATTAAATAATTTAGGAAAAATTAATGTCATTATTGGCGAAAATGATACAGGTAAAACACATTTACTGAAAACATTTTATGCCATTACTCGTTCTATTGAAGAGTTTCATCGTAAAGAAAAAAGTCCTGCCATGATTGAAGAAATACAGCAACGGAAAGAAGAAAAAGACTCTGTAGCATCTGTTTTTAGTCCTCTTTTGGTAGAAAAACTCAAATGGATTTTTTTACCAACACCTTTTAATATAGGAAGCCTTGTTCACCAAGTTAAAAAAGCAGGCAAGTCTTCTATCTCACTATTGTTCGATTCAAAAAACAATTCTAACACGTCTGTTAATTTTGAATTCAATCAAACGAATAAAGATAAAATACCTGTCATTCATTCTAATAATTTAGATGGCTTAAAAGACTTAAAAGCTGTATTTATTCCAGCAAAGGAAATCCTTACCCTATTTGATGCCATACAAGAAACGAGAGAAGGGATTGAGTTAGGTGCTTTTGATGACACCTATTATGATTTAGTTAGAGATTTTAGATTAGATGCTGGAAGAACCAGAACGTCGAAAGTGTTTACCCATTTAGATTCGATATTAGGTTCTAATTCTATTAATTATAAGTCAGGAAAATTGACTTTCTCGAAGGCAGGATCTCAATTAAGTATTCATCAAGCTGCTGAAGGCATAAAAAAACTACTCTTGGTAAAGCAAGTTCTTTTAAACAAACGTATGGTCACTCAAAAACAAGGGGTTGTTTTTATTGATGAACCAGAAGCCAATTTGCATCCGCAAGCAGTACTTCAATTTGCAGAATTTTTGTCTGCTTTGGCAGACGAAGGGATTCAGATATTCCTTGCAACGCACAGTTATTTTTTGATTAAACGTTTAGAACAGTTGGCTATTGAAAAAGATGCTGATTACAAACTTATAGATCTAAGAAGAGGTGCCGATGATAAAATTAAAGCCACGACAACGGATTTAAAAGACTATTTATCAGACAACCCTATTATTCAGCAATCTCAAAAATTATATCAGTATGATGTTGATAGATTATTGGGTAAAAGCGAATGAGCGTGTATAAAGAATCAGGACTAAAAGTAGACCTAACGAAGTTACAACATTTCCGTTTTACCGATTTATCCACTTATACTAAATTGAAAGGTTGCTCATTAAAAGAAGTCGATTTTACTTTTTTTGAAGAACAAATTTTATATTTTCTTGAAATAAAAGACTTTGAAACAGCTTTAAAGCATCAGCCAATAGCCCAAATAGTCGAAGAGCAACTTACAGATCTGCCAAACCTTTTAGTTAAAAAAGTTCAAGACACTTTACTTCTAATGAGTGCTATTTGGCTAGATATAGGTAATGGTTCTAATCTAAAACTGGAAATAGATGAAGCTTTTCACAGAGTAAAACCGTTCAAGCTTGTCATTGCCTTACATTTACCTCAACCTTTAGATGGTCATTTAGGTTTGATACAAACACAAGTAAATGAAAAAGTTCTTGGCTATTCTCGTTTATTTAGTTGTGGTATTGTGATTGTCTCTTATGAAACTCTTTGCGATCGCTTCCCCTTTATAACCCCAAAAGACTAAAGACGGCTATACACACAAGCACCCCACTAGCTAATTCGTTCAAGGTTGGCGGTGTAGATGACTCAACACACGGATTCGACAAGGTATAAACACTGTACAGTAAATTATAAACTCGGCTATATTTTAAACGTGACAGCAGGTATGCAGGGCAAGGATTTAAACCATAAAGAAGTCATAGCAATAGCGACCAATAGCACGGTGGGACTTCGCTTTCAAGGCTTGGTGATTAACTTGTTGCATCACGTTTTGGGGTAGGTTTTCTCTTAAATTCTAAAAATTGTATGTTGACATAATTTTTTCTTTTGATACTATTTATAATAAAGCTAGTATGCTTTTCTCTGTACACATTAACAAATCATGAAAGGTAACACCTATGTTACATTCTATCTCTCGTTACACCCCCTCTCAAGCTCTGAAAGCCAGCAATAATCAGCGTGATGGAATTAAGATCAACGGATCTGATTTATTAGGAAATGCGATAAAATTATCTTATCAATCGTCGCCTGAACTCTCTTCTAATGAGGCATTTCAAGTTCTAAATCGGATCGAAGAAATGATAGGTAAAATCGCAGGGTTCACTAGTCAAACGGGTCATGTTTTGAATGTGTCTAGATTAGAGCATAACCGTGCTGCAGTTAGAACCCCCGAAGAGAAACCACCATCCTATATTAACGCTGAACTAGTGAATTCATATGATAATAAGGAAGGAGACCATTTTACATTATACTCAGAAACTGAAGAGCCACCATTAGCAAAAGTAAATACTCTACCAGGCTTGGAATCTCAAATCAGTGCTATTTGGGAAAAGGTTCAGGCGTTACCAGCGGGTATTGATAGTGCGGGCGTGCAGTATAAGATTGATAAGATAGTAAAAAAAGCGTCAGAAGCACCACGCTCACCGCACAGTAATCTAATGTAGTTTCTTAGTTTTCTTGAACGAGTATTCCAAAAAGCGAAAAATACGCTATACTAGGGGTGGTACTATTGTGGTACTACCCCTTTGTGATGAAAGCCCCTGCGTATGACTGCGTCTAACCCCCCCCCACAAGACGGACGGCTCATTGAAGACGTCCTCATGGAAGAGCTATTGGCGAAGCTGGCTCGGCATGGTGCCAAGCCTGATGACTTGGCATTGGTTCAACGCACCTTCGACTACGCTCGCCACCACCACGAAGGGCAAAAACGCAAAGACGGCACCAATTACATCATGCACCCCGTGAGCGTGGCTCTCATTCTCGCTGATATGTGGGTGGATGTCCCAACGCTTCAAGCTGCCCTGATGCACGATGTGCTGGAAGACACCACCGCCACCGCCGAAGACATGGAAAAGCACTTTGGTGTCGAAGTCACCAAAATCGTTCAAGGCGTCACGAAACTGGGGAAATACAAGTATCAGTTTAGTAGCAAGGAAGAAGAGCAGGCGGAAAACTTCCGCAATATGTTCTTAGCCATGGCGGAAGATATCCGCGTGCTGACGCTGAAACTGGCGGACAGGCTCCACAATATGCGGACGCTTGAGCATATGTTGCCCCACAAGCGAGAAAAAATCGCTAATGAAACGCTGGAAGTCTTTGCCCCCCTCGCCAACCGCATCGGGATGGGGAACTTCAAAGCGGAATTGGAAGATTTGTCGTTGAGCTTTTTGGATCCTGAACAGTTTCACGAAATCAAAGGGCAACTCGCCGATTCGCAAGAAGAGCGTGAACGGGTCATTCAGCAAATGACGCAACACCTTGAAAAAGGCTTGTTACAGCACAACATCCATTCAAAAATCTATAGCCGTTTGAAAAACTATTATAGTATTTACAAAAAAATGAGTTCGCAAAAAAAGGAACTCAACGACATTTTCGACATTTCCGCCTTGCGTGTGATTGTACAGACGGAAGCCCAGTGCTATGAAGTCTTGGGGATTATTCACCATCAATATACGCCAGTGGCGGGGCGTTTTAAAGATTACATCGCTATGCCGAAAAGCAACTTTTATCAGTCTTTGCACACCACGATTATCGGGCCGAATAAACGCCCTGTGGAAGTACAGATTCGCACCGAAAAAATGCACAAGGTGGCGGAATTTGGTATCGCTGCCCACTTTCACTATAAGCGTTTTGGCGATGAAGCTACCGCTTATCAAAGCTCTAAAGAAGATGAAAAGCTCGGTTGGTTGAAGCAGTTGGTTGAAATGCAAGCCAACGCCAATACCGCCCTTGAGTTTGTCGAAAATGTGAAGCTCGATCTCTTCCCTGATCAAGTGTTTGTGTTTACGCCAAAAGGCACCGTCATTAGCTTGCCTCGTGGATGCACGCCTGTGGATTTCGCCTTTCGCATTCACAGTGAGGTGGGCAATCGATGTGCAGGGGCGATTGTTAATGAAAAAATGGTGCCGTTGGACACGGAACTTCAAAACGGCGATATTATTGAAATTATCACCAATAAAAAAGCCACGCCTCGCCTAGATTGGGTGAACTTTGTGGTGACGCAACAAGCGAAAAACCGCATTCGTCACTGGTACAAAAAGCACTATCGGGATCAACACGAAACGCAAGGACGCCAACTCTTGGAAGCGGATCTCACCCGTGCGAAAGTCGATACGCTGGTCAAATCGGGCAAGATGCTGGAAGTTGCCAACGAACTCAACTATAAGAATATCGAAGATTTGTACGTCGCCTTGGGCTATGGGGAATTGACGCTGTCTCGCATTATTAACCGTGTGAAAAAAGGCAAGATCGTTTCCACCACGTCGGATCACCATGCCCAGATTCAAGCGGAACAAGCCGAGCATTTGAAAGAACACGGCTATGTGGATTTACCCAACTCGCAAAGCGCTGAAGCCTTGCAGGCGAAAAACAGTACCAGCGAACGCTTTGCCGAAGAACTCGCTAAACTTGACAAGGTGGGTCACACGAGCGA
>JBILSS010000137.1:0-5936 GCA_044371965.1 Vampirovibrionales bacterium | reverse complement strand
TTATTGGCAAAATCCAACATGGCGGTTTCCAGCTCATTCGGTGGCATCTGCCCATGGGCAACCCGCACCCGAGCTTCAGGCACAATTTTTTCCAGTTCCGCACATCGATCGTAAATACTTTGGACTCGGTTGTGAAGGTAGTAAATCTGCCCGCCACGATCCAGCTCATGCAGAATCGCCATACGCAATTGGGCAGGGTTAAAGCCCCCGACTCGGGTTTGCACAGGCAATCGGTTGACAGGTGCGGTATTGATCAAACTCATTTCACGCACGCCAGAAAGCGACATATGCAAGGTACGAGGAATAGGCGTCGCCGACATGCTCAAGACATCCACATTGGTTCGCATTTGCTTGATGCGTTCCTTGTGAGCCACGCCAAAGCGATGCTCTTCATCGATGACCAGCAAGCCCAAATCTTTAAAGATAATATCCTTTTGAAGCAGGCGGTGCGTGCCGACCAAAATATCAATTTCGCCTGCCTTCATTTTAATCAGCGTTTCTTTTTGTTCCCGAGGCGTTTTAAAGCGAGACAAAAGCCCCACTCTCACACCCCACGGAGCCAGCCGTTCAGACACGGTGTTAAAATGCTGTTGCGCCAAAATCGTGGTGGGTACCAAAAAGGCGGTTTGCCTGCCTGACATCACACACTTGAACAAGGCTCGAAGGGCGACTTCGGTTTTACCAAAGCCCACGTCTCCGCAAATAAGCCTGTCCATGGGCAAGTGATGTTCCATGTCTTTCTTGGTGTCTAAAATCGCCTTCCACTGATCAGGCGTTTCTTCAAAGGGAAAGGCTTCTTCCATTTCGACTTGCCACGGGGTATCAGGTTCAAAACTAATGCCTTTCACTTCTTGCCGAGCCTTATAAAGTGCCACCAGTTCATTGGCGATATTTTGAATCGAGTTTTTGACTTTCGCCGTCACCCGACGCCATTCCGCCCCGCCCATTTTAGACAACACAGGTTTCACATCACCCGTGCCGTTAAAGCGTGCCAATAAATGCAATTGTTCCACAGGTAAGAAAAGACGGTCATTCCCACGATACTGAATCTCTAAGTATTCACGCTTTTCCGTTTCCATGACGATTTGCTTGAGTTCCACAAACTGCCCAATGCCGTGCTTGTGATGCACCACATAATCGTTGGGTTTAAGATCCGACAAGGAGTTAATCGCACGGTCTTGATCCCGCTTATGCTTGTTTTGACGCTCACTTTGGGTACGACGCACCCGCCCACGCCCGAAGAGTTCCGCATCGGTGAGGTAAATCATTTTGAGATGAGGCAAGAAAACGCCGTCATTTAAAGCCGTTTTGCAAATAATAATCTCTAAGCCATCTAAGGATTTTTTGAGCCTGGCTTCCTGCACAGGGTTTTCAGGATCGTAAACATCTGCCCAATACTGGGTGGGTAAATCCGCTTCACGACACAGGTCTAAAAGCCGTTGGGGATAATCCGTCGCCACCCAAATCTGCACGCCGTCTTTTCGCCATTCTTTCATCGCCACAATGGCTTCATCCAGCTTGGCTTGAAAACGATGCACCACTTCGGCTTTGAGGGGATTCTGCAAGGTCACTTGTTCAATATCGGTCAATGCGGTATCAGGCGTTAAGGCGTGGTGAGCGTAAGTATACATCAAGCGATGCGACGACGGTTGATGCAAGGCTCGACTAATGACGTTTGCCGAAGCGTGTAAGGGATACTGGTCTGCTTTCGCCCCTAAATCCAGCAAATGCCCTTGGGTAATGCCTTTGTCGTATTGCGACGCAAAACGGGCATCGAGATTTTCCATTTGCACGATGGCTTCTTGCCAATCGTCCAGCACCAAAATCGACGATTTCGTAAGGTATTGCGTTAAATTGTGAAACGGCACTTTGAAGAAGGGGGCATAATAGTTGAGATCATCAGGCACGACACCTTGTTCGATGCTTTGAAGCTGTTGATTGATGTTTTCAGCCAAGCCGTCGAGCTTATTTTTGTCGTCGATTTTTTTGGAATGAGCCTTCAACGCCTTCAACAAAAGCGGTTCGAGTGCTTCCTTGCGTTCTTGGGTTAAGACGAGTGTATCAATCGGAAAGACCGTGACGCCACCGATTTTTTCAACAGAACGTTGCGTTTCAACATCCATTAGGCGAATATTTTCGACACTATCCCCAAAGAAGGAAAGTCTCACAGGCGAGGCGTTAACGGGGTAAATGTCGAGCAAGTCGCCTCGGCGAGAAAATTCACCGACGGTTTGCACCAAGTCTTTCGGCGTGTAACCCATGGCAATTAAGCGTTCAACGGCTTCTTCAATGTCTTGCTCGTCGCCTTCTTTCAGCGAAAGCCCTTCGCTTTGCAGATAGTCCAAGCTCGGAAAGGTAGGGATCAAATTGCGGGCTTGCACGAGATAAATCCCCGCCTTTTCAGCCTGTAAGTCATGCAAAAACGCATAATGTTCGTTCAGCACAGGGCAAGGAATGCGGGTCATATCATAGGGCGAAAAGACATCCGTTGGGTAGCGATGCACCTGTTCTTGAAAGGCAAAACTACTTTGAAAGCAGGGTTCTAAGGCGGCGTAAATGTTTAAGACGCTCGGGGCATCGGGGCAAATGACCACGATGGGGGCTTGCGTTTCAGTGAGCATCAATTTTAAGAGCGTCGCTTTCGCCGTGGCGGTTTGCAGATGTTCCAAATGCACGGCTTGGGTTTTCTTGCCTGCTTTTTTGGGTTGCAAGACGGCGTGAACATCTTTGTGCTGGTGGATGCGATGCATCCAGTAGGCAGTGGCAAGGCTGTGCTGTAGCTTGGCGTGAGGGGTGTCAGGGCTAGGAGGGGTCGGTGCGGAAACCATGAAGGGATCTACCTTTTTATAAAAAACGATTGTGTGGAAGAACTTTCTCTATAAGTTCGGAATATCTTATTTTAGCACATTTCCTCATAGTCGGGGGAAACGGCTTTTCAAAATCCTCTTTTCGCACTTGCGTTCATTTATTTTCAAGATATGATGTTTAGGTAAGAGAGTTCAATGCTTTTCGTTATTTTAGAAATCGTCATTCAATGTATGTTAGGAAACCTTCACATGAATCTTAATCCAGTCAGGTCTCAACCTATGCTAGGTTCTGCGGTATCGCAACGATCTGGTTTACAGTTTAAAAACCAAACCATGTTGGAAATGAATGATCGTATTGTAGCCGCTATTCTTCACGCCAGTAAAAAATCTCCCAATATCGGCTTAACAAACCAACGCACAATTACAAAGCTTCAAGAAAGAATAAATACTTTTTATGAGCAGCTTAGTAAATTGCCTGATTCTATTGTTTTACAAGAGAAAAAACCAAAACCTTCCAAGAAGAAACCTCTTTTCCCACGTTTTGAACTAAAATCATCTCAACCTTCATCCAGCAAACCGCCCCAACTGCTTGTTGGTCCACAAGAAGTCATAAACTATTTTAATCGCTTGAATAAGCCAAGTAAGCGTTTGAGAATAGTCCAAAGTGAAAATGGCTGGCAGAAGGAAAAGACTGAAGAACCCTCATTATTCCATGTCCCTTTGGACAAACTGCCTACTTTAAGTTCAAAGAAACAACCTCAAAAAAAATTAACCCCTCCCGACTTGTTAGAAGCGTTTTCCAACCTCCCTACTCAGTCGAAGAAGTCGAATAAACAGCTTGTTTTAAAACCGAAATCTACACCCCTCCCTAACTCGGAGGAGCCATCCCCCGAAGAAATGGAAAGGCTGGAAGAACTGTCGGGAAGAAATAAAGGTATTCTGGTCACGCATTTTGATGGTATCACTACTTTTAGATATAAAGAGGAAGGTTCCAAAGAATCTGTTACAACCTTGGGAAATGGAAGCCTTTCTGATTTTCCACGAGACCATGCTAAAAGATCAAATGGTAAAGACGATGACGTGTTTGTACCTGCTATGACAGCCAAACAAAAAGAAACACGTCAAAAAAGATTAGACGAGGCGAGATCTAAGCGTCCTATATCAATTGCATGGTACATGACAGCATGGGAAAGAAATAATGCAAGGTATCTTCAACCCCATAGTAAAAAGCCTGTTTTGAAGCCAAAAGCTGAAGGGCTAGGTACTCCTACCCTTGTGCAAGAAGCCCATGAAAACCTTCCCAATATACCAATCATTGTACGAATCACGACTAATGAAAACGGGGAAACAGTTAGATATTTAGAATGGCAAAAACCAGATGGCACAGTAGTAACAAAACCGCTTCCCGATTATTTTGAAGGGGTTAAGGTCGATACAAAATCTCCCCAGATTCAAGATTTATTTCAAACTACTTGGTGACACGACTCCTCCAAATTAAGGAGCCGTCTTCAGTGCGGAAGCCCCCCTGCCGAAACGTGTCTTGTGAAATAAAAAACACCGCAAGTGACGGATGACTTGCGAACCTCTCTCAACCTCACATAAGTGGATGGATTCACTCTGTAGGCAATATGTCTATATTACCTGCTTCTTTGCATGCCCTTGGGTGTGCAAGACAAAAAGGGAATCCTTACATGAACTTTCCACAGCATTCTTTTCATGCACAACGTCAAGCCTTGCAAGCTTCTTCGGCTTCTCGTGTGCCTGCTTCACAAACCGCTCAAGGCTTTTCGCCTGTTTTAACCATTCTTTCTGAAGCACAGTCGCATCAGGTTTGGGCAAGACTTCTTAAG
The DNA here is from genome assembly GCA_044371965.1 of Vampirovibrionales bacterium. GTDB lineage: Bacteria > Cyanobacteriota > Vampirovibrionia > Vampirovibrionales > JAJTHC01 > JAJTHC01. The sequence goes on along the minus strand of JBILSS010000137.1, from coordinate 1,279 downwards.
CAACCCACCGCCCCCGATTTAGATGCCTTGCTGGCGTTTTACAACAATCAAGGGCAACGTTTCTTAGAAAATAGCCTGCATCAAACTCGTTATACTTGGGCAAAATGGCTCACGGGTACGATGGTCTTAATGGAAGGGCTTGGCACTTTGCAACGACTGGTGGAAGAAGATCCACACTGTGGGGAAGCGTGGCATTTTCTCGCCTTTTTCCAATGGGAATGTGGTTTGAAAGCCCCTGCTCAAACGTCTGCTCAAAATGCCTTGAAACTCGCCCCTGTCTTGAATATTCAAACACGCCACTTGATTACCTCGTGGGCGTTGCAAGAACAGCTCATGAGCCTTGCCGTCTTACAACACGGATTCCTGCTCATGTTGGCAGAAAGCATCCAGCCTGTCCTAAACCTAATGGGGTACAACCGCTTGGGTAGCTCTCAACGCATTCAAACAAGTTCACGCAAAACACCGTTTGCGGTGAGTAAAAAAGGGGCGATCCCTGATGCGTGGGCAAAAGAATTTGACGAAATGCTTGCCAATGAGTTTGAACAGGACGAGCATACGCCGTTTTCACACACTTTTTCTCAATCTTCTGCTCATGAGTTTGAAAATCACCAGTTCCCGAAGCACCCCACTTCAAACGACATCGACGAAGTCACGGCGTTGCTCGATGCCAACCAAGTCGACGAAGCCATCCGTGTCATGGAAGCGCGCATTGCCTTGCATCCCAATGAAGGTGACCTGCACTTTGAATTGGCAAAAATCTTGCAAAATCACGGGTCTTTCACCAAAGCTTTGTATCATTTGAGAGTCGCCTTAAACACGATGCCTCATCACGCCAAAAGTTACTATCACATGGGTGAAGTCCTCAAATCCATGGACGACATTGACGGCTGTATTGAAGCCTATAAAACCGCCATTACCTTTGGCATCGATCCTTTGTGGACGGCTCAAGTGTCTCGTCAACTCGCTCGCATTTATGAAGAGCATAAGGGCGATACGGATCATGCGTTTGCGTGTATGCAACTCGCTCAAGAACTCGAACCAGCCAACATCAACGATTTATTCAGCTTGGCAGAAGCCCATTGCAAGGCGGAACGCTATGATGAAGCGGTGGATGTGTACCAGAAAATCTTACGCTTTCAACCCGAAAATGCCGAAGTCTACGGATTCTTAGGTTACTTGTACTGGCAAGCAGGGCGTCATCAAGAAGCCGAAAAAGCCTACAAAAAAGCCATTTCCTTGAACAAGCAAAATCCGATTGCTTTAAATAACTTGGGTGTTT
>JBILSS010000020.1:0-19631 GCA_044371965.1 Vampirovibrionales bacterium | reverse complement strand
CTCTTGACGCTTGGCTTCCGCCCACGCCATTAAACGAATCCCCTCTTGCACGCTTAAGGGTTCGTGCCATTGAATATGCCAACGTTTTAACCCCTTCACCGAATGCGGAGGCTTTTCATTCAACACGGCATCTAACACACCATTGGCATACGCCATGTTTAGCGTATGTTGTTGACTCGCACTTAAAGCCCCCCAATCTTGTATCAGAGACATCCGTGCATCAGGATCCGCCATAGGGCTTGCCCACCATTCCGTGTAAGCGTCTTCACTGGTTTTTCGGCGTTCCTTTTCTAAACCAGCCAGCCATAAAGCAAATGCCAAGCCTTCCCCACGACTCAACGCCTTTGTTTGCTGAACCTGCACTAAGTCCGTTGGGAAATACGGAAAATCTTCAGCCAAACGCCATTGCAGTTCTGCACTAGGGTTGTTTCGCATTTGCTTCTGCACCGAAAGCGGGGCTTCATGCCCACGAAGAGGCAAAGTGGTTTCAATCCACGCCCACCAGATCTTATGGGTCATCGGGGTTTTTAAAGTAGGGTGATGCATCCACAACGCCCTAAAGTTGGGGCTAAATCGATGCGTTTGCACCCACGCCTTCACGGTGGCTTCTTGCCATAGCGGATCCCCTTCCGCCACGGCATTTTGACCATGAAACACGGTCGCTTCCCCTCGACGTGGGTTATGTGTATAGGTACGCGGCATATTCGTCAACGGCGTGCGAATGTCACTTTCCATTGCATTTTTGAGTGCCAAGGCATCGACTAAATGGGCTTGAAGGAGGGGGGCATCGGCTCGTTGATAGTGAACATGGAAGTCAGGCTCAGGGGGATAGCTCAAAAAAGGTCGAACCAGCGGATTAAGTAAGGTCTTCACATCTCGACGCATCGCTTTTAGCTGGAACTTGAACTCGTGCATACTGTCAGACGCCTTGACGTTATGCCAAGCGTCTTTAACGCTGGCTTGAGGCGAACAGCCTGAAAGGCTTCCGCTCAGCAAGACGAGCAGACTAAGCATAGTAAAAAACGAGTTTCGTTTCACGATGATATATCCTTTGAAAGAGAGAGATAAACTCACTTCGACAGGATTCGCTTTTCGATTCAATGCCCCCCTTAGCTTGGGGGATTAAACGGTTTTTGCCTTCAATAAAAGTGGTTCGTCCGCAGGTAAAGACGGCAACGACTTTTCAAACAGCGGAAACACCCCATACAAGCGATGCGACTGAAACAAACGGTTCGTCGTCGCTGTTTCAATCGGCTTCAACAAATGCCCATCCACCATTTGAAAGACAAAAGGTTTATCGTCCCTTAGTGGGAAAAGCGTCATCACATTCAAGCTGGTTAAAAAGTTGCCTTGCCACGATTTTACGCCCCCATCCGCATCGTAAATCAAACGATGAGCTTTGGTATCCACCGCCCAAACGCCAAAATGGCGTTTGCTCATCACGGTTTTATAGCAGTGTACTGTGCCTCCACAAGGCAGAGCAGGAGACGAATCCCCTGAAGAGATCTCATACGGCGAATCCAAGGAACTCAACAATTGCACGGGCTTGCCTTTAAAAGCCTTCACCGTGTAGTCCAACGTTTCTTCAACCGATCGTGGCGTTTTGCGTTTCTTGCCCTGCCAAGCCTTGCTCGTTTCAAACACGACGTCATCATGCCACATCACAAAATGCAGACGCTCCAAGTTGGTCATGGCATCCATGGCGTGAAGCGAGGCATCGGCGGTGAACTTGATCGGCAGGAGCAGGAGCAGGTAGACCAACCCCACGGTGAGGCATCCCCATTTGAAGAAGAAGGCGTAAAAGGCTTTCATGCGAAAGGCTTGAATACCTTGGGTGCTGAAGAGTTCTTTGAAGTCTTGTAGCATGGTAGCGTCCCAATTATAGCCGAATTGATAATTTCCTGTACAGTGTCTATACTTTGTCGCTACGATTATTTTGTTCTGTTATGTAGGTCTGCCTACACGCCCTCACAAAACAATCTAGGCTCCTCGTCTAGCCTACTGTACAGAAAACTCTAAATTCAGCTATAAAAAGCCATAAAATGGCGGAGAGGAAGGGATTCGAACCCTCGGTGGAGCTTATGACCCCACAACTTCTTAGCAGGAAGCCGCTTTCGACCACTCAGCCACCTCTCCATTTAAGAGTATCTCTAAAACACAATAAAAAGGCAAGGGCTTCTTTTAAGTAATCGAAAGCAATTTATTTTTTCACCCACGTCTTTATCGGCGGCGTGACGATATTAAACTGCACCAGCACCGTATGATTCACAAACGACCTGCCCTGCTCAAAGCGATCGCCTAGCACGAGTTGGTAGCCCGCATCGACATTCAAATGTCGATTAAAGGCATGGTTAATGCCTACAAAATGCCGTTGTTGCACCAACCCCGCCTTCACTGTTTCCACACGATTGATATGAGCCAATAGCTCTGAAGAAACGACCGCGTGCGTTTTTACCGTTTCAAGAGGGGTGGACTTCTTCTTAATCGGCACTCGCACCCGAAGGCGATACCTTGCATACCAAAGAGGATCTTCAATATCGGTGAGCAGGCGTTCTTCCAGTCGAAAGCGATGATCAACCTTAAGGTTTTTCAACACCGTATGTTTATACGCCACTTGTTGATAGAGGCGGTTTTCATAAGATGTGGTGTCGGTAAACAAATCTTCATTGTTACGATGGCGAGCCGTCCACATATGCCCGACGGTCAGCGTCGTGTTTTCGGTGATGTCGTAGTTCAGGGCGTTACGCCATTGTTGTTGCCCTGCGTGGGTGCCTTTTTCGGTCCAGCGAAGTTGTGGTTCTGTGGTGATGGAAAGCTTTTCGGTGACGGGGATTTCCAAGTTCACAATGCCCCACGCCCCGACGTCTTCTTCTACTTTTTTGGCAAAAGCGTTGGAAGGAAGCGAGCAGAATAGGGCTAGCATAAATAAAAACGCACAATTTAAAAACAAGCAGTTGACACCTCCTTTTGTTCATTATACTGTATAAGGAGTGGTTGGGGAATCGTCCCCGCAGGTGAGGGCCTGTAGCTCAGTTGGTTAGAGCGCACCCCTGATAAGGGTGAGGTCCCGTGTTCGAGTCACGGCAGGCCCATTTTTAGACCCACCAGCGTTGACACCCCTATGTAAGCGTGAGATTCCGTGTTCGTTCACGGCAGGCCCATTTTTAGACCCACTCACCATTTTTTAGAACCTTGGGGTGTTTAAATGATTGATTTTTTGAAGTATATCAAGTATTTTATTACCAATGGCTCTAATATTGGAGATTTTTTAACCCCTATAGCTACTATTGTAGTTGCTTATTTTGTCTCTACAAATTTAAGTAGTTGGAAACAACAAAAAATTATCGAAAAGCGTTTAGAATTTTTTGATAAACATTTTCCTGATATAAATGTGATTTATGCCTATTGTAAAAGAGTTGGTCGCTATAGCTTTGACCATTCACCTGAAGAGCTGATTGAAAAAAAACGTGAAGCAGACGCTGCCATACATCGCTGGCGAGTTATATTTTCAGAGGATTTTTTTCAAGCTTATCAGGGATTTATACAAGAATGTTACGATGAACATACTGGGCATGCGACAAATGCAAAATTAAAGCTTTCCTTTTCAAAGTTTAAAGGAATGTATAAAAGCGATTGGGATGATAATTGGGATTCTGCTTATTTTACGACAGAAGACAGTAACTTAAGTGAGAAGGGGCTAGAAGCTAAAGAGGGTACCATTACGGAAAAGTATGAACATTTTTTGCAGATATTCCAAACCGAGTTAGGACTGAAACCAATAAAGACCGATTCATGTAACAAGTGACGCATGCGTGTATGTTTTCTTGGGGAGACTCGATCGTATAAGACGGCTGGCTTCATGGGTTTTTCCTTTCATGTGTACTTATGATAAGGCGGATTCACCGTCACCACCCACGCCATGCGCCCAGCCTTCGTCACCATCAACGCCAACAAAGGCCGATCGCTCGTCATGCTCCAAATGGCCTGTGGTCACGCCGACATTAAAACCACCCGCGACTATTGCCGCACCTCCGAACAGGAAATGGTCAAAGCCATGCAGGAATGGGGGTAAAGTCAAACGCCCGTTGAATAACAGGATTGTCTTTTGAAGAAATAGGCGGCATAATCGGTTTTACGAACCCCTCAAGGCACTGCGTGTAAACGTATCTTCAAACCGAGGGGTTACTTTTTTATGGAGCTGTTTCAGGAGCAGCACTTGCCCAAACCGTATTTTTTCTGTATTCTCTATATTATCAAGATAATCATGACAAAAGAGGAAGCCAAGGCTTGAAGGAATCCGATTTTATGACGGTGAAAGACCTGTCTGCCTACCTAAACATGAAAGAAAAGACCATCTATAAGCTGGCAGCAGAAGGTACTATGCCCGGTTTTAAGCTGGGGGGATCCTGGCGCTTCCGTTTGTCCGAGATTGAGGCTTGGATCAAGGCACATAGCAATCAAGGGGGAAGCTCGTGACCACCTCTTACCAAGCAGCTTTTTGGGCGCATCAACTTTCTTTACAGCAAGCCCATGACAACGTGGAGTCGTTAAGCCGTTCAATTGGGAATGCCCGCGTCGATCTAAACCCGCACCAAGTGGATGCGGCACTGTTTGCCTTCCGATCCCCTTTGTCCAAAGGGGTGATTCTAGCTGATGAAGTCGGGCTTGGTAAAACCATCGAAGCAGGAATTGTCCTGTTGCAGAAGTGGGCAGAACGCAAGCGGCGAATCTTACTGATTTTGCCTGCTACCTTACGAAACCAGTGGCAACAGGAACTGGAAGACAAGTTTTTTATTCCCTCTATGGTGATGGAAGACAAAACCTTTCGCACCCTAAAAAAACAAGGAAAGGTTCAACCCTTCAATCAGGACAAGGTGATGATGGTGAACGGGATGAATAACGATCCCCATTCGCAGGCAATTTATAAGGCTTGGAAAGAGCGACACGCAGGCACGGAAAAAATAACAGGCGTGCCCACCGTGGATATGCGAGCGGCCTTGGTGGAAGAGTTTCGTGAGCGTGCCAGTATTCTGGTTGCCACCGAAGCCGCCGCTGAAGGGGTAAACCTGCAATTCTGTTCGCTGGTGGTGAACTATGATTTACCGTGGAATCCGCAGCGGATTGAACAGCGGATCGGGCGGTGTCATCGCTATGGCCAGAAATGTGACGTGGTGGTGGTCAACTTCCTGAACAAACGCAACGAAGCGGATCAGCGGGTTTATCAATTGCTGTCGGAAAAGTTTAAACTATTTAATGGCGTATTTGGATCATCGGATGAGGTGTTGGGCGCACTGGAATCTGGCGTGGATATTGAAAAGCGGATTGCTGCTGTTTACCAGAAATGCCGCACGCCCCAAGAAATCAAAGCGGCGTTTGATAGCCTGCAAACCGAACTGGAGCAACAGATTGACCACCGTATGGCGTCTGCCCAACAGGCCATTATTGATAATTTTGACGAGGATGTCACCCAACGGCTGAAGTTTCACGAAGCCACGACCCAGCAATCGCTGGATCAACTGGAGTATTGCCTGTATCGCCTGACCCAGCAGGAGCTGGCCACCGAAGCCGTGGTTGCCCGCCGCGATGCCATGATTGCCCGCGTGCAGGAGCAGTTAAAAGCCCGTGAGAGCATCACCCCCTTGTTTACCGTACAGTGGAAATTGGAGAACTAAGTTATGAAAACACGTGAACAGGTGATTGCCATTTTGCAAACTCACAAACACAGCCTTTCTCAACGCTGGCCGATTAGTAGCCTTTCCTTGTTTGGTAGTGTTGCACGAGGGGATCAGCGTGAAGGCAGCGATGTTGATCTGCTGATTGAATTAAAAGGTGCAATGGGTTGGGATTTCTTTAATCTTGCGGGCGAACTTGAAGCACTTATCGGTGAAAAAGTAGACCTGATTCCCCGAGAAGGTATCAAACCGCGTTATTGGGACAGGATTGCGCCAGATGTGGTTGAGGTGTTTCATGTCTAAACGATACCCTGATTTACTGGTAGAGGATATGTTGGACTGTATTGCCGCTATAGCTAGTTTTGTTGAGCCTGTAGGTGAAGAAGCTGTTCTGGAATCCCGTTTGCATATGGATGCCATTATCCGCAATTTGGAAGTGTTGGGGGAAGCGGCTAATCAGTTGCCAAAATTATGGCAGGAAAAGGTAGAAGGGATTCCGTGGCCACAAATTATTAGTTTACGTAACCGTCTCATTCATGAATATCACGGTGTGGACTGGAATATCTTAATCCCTACTATTCTGCATGATTTACCCTCATTGAAAGAGCAGCTGGAAGTGTTGCTTGTGATGATTAAAGAAACCGAGGCTTAATTCCCATGACCATTGAAACGAATCCCCACAAACTGAACCTTGCCAGCCATGACGTGTTGGCTGAACGGCTGGAAGCCCTGAAGGCGCTGTTCCCGGAAGTGGTGGTGGAAGGCAAGGTGGATGTCGATCGGCTGAAGCACCATTTAGGCGATTTTAGCCATGTGGGCAGCGAACGCTACGGGCTGAATTGGGCGGGCAAGGCCGAAGCGATACGCACCTTGCAACAAGCCAGCTATGCCACGCTTACCCCCATGCGCGACGACAGCGTAAACTTTGACACCAGCGAGAACCTGATTATTGAAGGCGATAACCTTGAGGTTTTGAAGCTGTTGCAAAAAAGCTACCACGGCAAGGTGAAGATGATTTACATTGACCCGCCCTACAACACGGGCGGCGATTTTGTGTACCCCGACAATTTTAAGGAAGGGCTGGACACCTACCTGAAATACAGCGGGCAAACCGATGACGAAGGGTTTAGTTATAGCACCAATAAAGAAAGCGGCGGACGCTACCACAGCAACTGGCTGAACATGATGTACCCCCGGCTGTTTATGGCCAAAAGCCTGTTGGCCGACGACGGCGTTATTTTTGTAAGCATTGACGACCATGAAGTCGCCAACCTGCGAATCCTGATGAACGAAGTTTTTGGGGAGGAAAACTTTGTATCTCAAATAATTTGGTCAAGAAAGAGAGGAAAAGATAATTCAGCAAAATATTTAAGTAGAAATCATGAATACACTTTTGCTTTTGCTCGAAATATAAATGTTTTGCGCTTTTTTCGTTTAGATATGCCAGATACGACACGGCTTGCCTATACAAACCCTGATGGAGACAAACGTGGGGAATATAGGCTGCAAGGTATCTGGGCACGTGGAAGTCAAGGTGGTTCTAAGTTTGAATATACTTCAAATTCAGGCACGCATTTTTCTGAGCGACTATGGTTAGTTGGTTCAAAAACAATGCAAGAATTAGACGATGAAAAAAAACTTGTTTTCAAAGGTGATAAGGTTTACAAAAAAATATTTTTAACAGATTACAAAGGAGATATACCGGAAACAATATGGCTAGACACCTCTAATGCCGCAAATGCGGCTGATGAAATTAAAGCATTATTTAATGCCCAGATATTTGATACAGTTAAGCCTGTACCGTACATCTTGAAGATGTTAAAATTATCAACCAAAAATAATGACATTGTCCTAGATTTTTTCGCAGGATCAGGCACCGCAGCGGATGCGGTGATGCAATTGAACAAGGAAGATGGCGGCAATCGCAAGTACATCCTCGTGCAACTCCCCGAACCTACCGACGAAAAAAGCGAAGCCTACAAGGCGGGTTTCCCCACCATTGCCCACATCACCCGCGAACGGGTGCGTCGGGTCATTGCCAAACTAAAAGACGAAGGCAACGGCAAACTGATTGACCCCAACCAAGGGCAAGATTTAGGTTTCAAGGCCTTTAAACTCACGGCCAGTAACTTCAAACTATGGAATCCCGATACCGCCCCAACCGATGCCGCCGAACTGGCCGAACAACTGGAAATGTACGTGGACAACATTCAGCCCGGCAAAACCGACGAAGCCATCCTGTACGAGATCATCCTGAAAGCAGGCTTCCCCCTCACCGCCAAAATTGAGCCACAGGTCATCGGCCAGCAAACCGTGTATGTCGTGGAAAACGAGGCATTACTCGTTTGTCTTGCCGACCCGATCGAAGAGGCCACCTTGCGCGGAATGCTTGCCCTGAAGCCCGTTAAAATGGTTGCGCTGGACGTGGCCTTTTACGGCAACGACCAGCTTAAAACCAACATCCGCCTGCAAAGCGAACAAACGCGCGAAGGCGACCAGCGCCGCACCCAGTTTGTGACGGTTTAGGGGAGCAACCATGTCTAACGGCGAGATTATCCTGTACACCACGGCAGACGGTCAGTCCCGCATTCAGTTGCGGGCAATGGATGGTACTGTCTGGCTCAGTCAGGCTGAAATGGCCATGCTGTTTGATACGACTCCCCAAAACATTACCCAGCACATCAAGGCCGTTGTTGAAGAAGGCGAGCAAACGCTGGAGGCAACTTGTAAGGATTTCTTACAAGTTCAAAATGAAGGCGACAGGCAGGTTCAGCGGTCAATCAGGCTCTATCATCTCGATATGATTCTGGCCGTCGGCTATCGTATCCGTTCCCCACGTGGCACGCAGTTTCGGCAATGGGCAACCACCATCTTGCGAGAGTACCTTGTCAAGGGCTTTGCTATGGATGACGAACGCCTGAAAGACCCGCAAGGCGTGGATTATTTTGCGGAATTGCTGGCACGCATTCGCGATATCCGAACCAGTGAAAAACGCTTTTACCAGCAGGTTAGAGACCTGTTTGCCACTAGTGTTGATTATGACGGCAAGGCCGAAACGGCACGGCTATTCTTTAAAACCATCCAGAACAAGCTGTTATGGGCAGCCACCGGAAAAACCGCAGCCGAGCTGATTATGGATCGTGCCAACCCGGAACTTCCCAATATGGGGCTAACAAGCTGGAAAGGGGTAAAAGTCCGCAAAGGCGATATTGCCATTTCCAAAAACTACCTGAACCAAGAGGAGCTGGAGAAGCTAAACCGCATTGTGAGTGCTTTTCTGGAAACCGCCGAATTGCGGGCAAGCAACCGCCAAACCACCACCATGCAGGAGTGGAAAGAATATGTGGACAAGTTTCTGGCGTTTAGCGAAATGTCCATTCTGAACCACGCTGGCAGTGTTTCGCATGATCAAATGGAAGCCATTACTGAAAAGCGGTTTCAGGTTTTTGACACTAAGCGTAAAGCCGATGAATTGCTGTTGGCCGAAGCCGAGTACGAGCAGGAAATAGCGGAAGACTTAAAACGGCTGGAAAGCGATGTGACCAAACATTTGGCCAAAAAGCCCCGCAACCCAAAAAACGATAAAAAGGGGAATACTAAATGAAGCTCCAGTTTGATGCCAGTCAGCGTTTTCAGCTTGACGCCATTCAGTCTGTGGTGGACTTGTTCAAAGGGCAACCCTTGGCAGGCAGCACTTTTGAAATGACCAGTACATTAGGCGGTGGGCTTGGCCTTCAGCAAACGGAAATGGGACTGGCCAATCACCTTGTTTTGTCGGATCAAGCCATACTGACCAACTTGCAGGAGGTTCAAACCCGCAATGGTTTGACACCTTCCGGTGAATTACTGGGGGATCATGTTTCAGAACAGTTTATCCCGCATTTTTCGCTGGAAATGGAAACAGGCACGGGTAAAACCTATGTGTATCTGAGGAGTATTCTGGAGCTGAACAAACAATACGGCTTTACCAAGTTTATTGTCGTGGTTCCCGGCACACCGATCCGCGAAGGGGTTGCGGCCAGCTTTGGCCTGCTGAAAGAGCATTTTGCCGTGCTGTATGAAAATACCCCCGTCAATTTCTGGGTATACGATTCCAAATATGCGTCCCGCTTGCGCGAGTTTGCCGCCAGCAATCAGATTCAGGTTTTGCTGATCAACATTGAAGCCTTCCGAAGCAAGGACATGGCCATTCTACACAAGGAGCGTGACCAGACCAACGGGCATAGACCCGTTGAGTTTATTCAGGCCACCCGCCCGATTGTTATTCTGGATGAGCCGCAAAACATGGAATCCGAAAAAGCCAAGGAGGCGGTTGCCAGCCTGAATCCGCTTTGCACCTTGCGCTTTTCAGCGACCCATCGAAACCCTTATAACGTGGTGTATCGCCTCGGCCCTGTTAAAGCCTATGACCTGGGCTTGGTCAAACGCATTGAAGTGGATTCTGTGCTGGAGAATCCCAACTTCAACACCCCGTTTATTCAGGTGGAATCTATTGAGAACGCGAGTAAGAACCGTATTGTTGCCAAGTTGAAAATTGACCTAGAGACCAAAGGCAGCCCCGCCCGAAAGAGTATTACCGTTGATCACAACGGCTTTGATCTTGCCGAAAAATCAGGGCGCGATCAATATCGTGGCTATATCGTGCAGGAAATCAATTCTGGTGAGGGTTATATTGCCTTTAGCAATGGCATAACCCTGAATGTGGGGGATACTCACGGCGGCCAGACCGATGATCGGATGAAAATCCAGATACGGGAAACCGTGAAAGAACATTTTGACAAAGAGCTGGCAATCAGCCGTCTGCCCGAAAACCAACGGCTGAAAGTGTTATCTCTATTTTTTATTGATCGGGTTGCCAATTATCGCGGAGAGACCAACGAACCAGGGAAACTAGCCGTCTGGTTTGAAGAAGCCTATCAGGAGCTTGCCAGCAAGGAACGCTACCAACCTTTGAGCCGCCCGCCTGTTGAGCAGGTGCATGAGGGTTATTTTGCCCGTGACAAAAAATCAGGATCGTTCAAGGACACTAAAAGCGAAAACGATGCGGATCGGGATGTGTATGCCTTGATCATGAAAGATAAAACCCGACTGTTATCGCCTGAAGAACCGTTGAAATTTATTTTTTCGCATTCGGCTTTGCGGGAAGGGTGGGACAACCCGAATGTTTTTCAGATATGCACCCTGAATGAATCCCATTCCGAGATCAAGAAACGTCAGGAAATTGGCCGAGGCTTGCGCTTGCCTGTTCGTGTTTCCGGGGAGCGGTGTTTTGACACGCAAATTAACCGTTTAACCGTTATTGCCAACGAAGCTTATGACGATTTTGCCCGAAAACTTCAGGAAGAGATAGAAGAAGAAACGGGCGAGAAATTCACAGGGCGCATCAAAAACAAGCGAGATCGCAAAGAGGTTGGCTTGAAAAAAGGCTGGCAATTAAACGAAGATTTTAAAGTCTTGTGGGATCGTATCAGCCAGAAAACGGTTTATTCTGTGCGCTATGATACCCAAGAACTGATTCAGGTTGCAGCAGCGGAGTTTGCCAAAACACCCAAGATCACAGCCCCCACGTTTAGCATTCGTAAAAGTGCTATTGCCGTTACCGAGGCAGGGCTGGAAGCGACCCTTAAAACCGCCCGCGAGGAAGCTGTCAATCATGGAGGGGAACGCATCCCTGATATGGTGCGCTACCTGCAATCCAAAACCGAATTAACCAGAGGTACAGTTGCACAAATCCTGATTCAGTCTGGCCGATTGCAAGAGGCTATGCTGAACCCACAGGCCTTTATGGAGCAAGCCTTAGAGTCCATTCAGAAAGAGTTGCGTAAACTGATGGTAAATGGCATTTCCTATGAAAAAATAGCAGGTGACTTTTATGAAATGTTGTTGTTTGAGCAGCAAGAAGTCGAAAGCTATCTAGATCGTCTGATTCAGGTTGAACATTCCATTTTTGACTATGTGGAATATGATTCCGAAACAGAACGGCTATTTGCTGAACAACTTGATCAGCGTAGCGATATTAAATTGTTTGTGAAACTGCCCAACTGGTTCAAGGTTCAAACCCCAATCGGAAGTTATAACCCGGACTGGGCAATCGTAAAGGAAGCGGATCAGAAGCTCTATCTGGTTCGGGAGACCAAGGGAACGGATCAGCTTTCATTGTTGCGTACCAGCGAAGAAATGAAAATCAAGTGCGGACAGGCTCATTTTAATGAGCTGGAGGTTGATTTTGCCGTGGTACGCACGGCAGCGGAGGTATAACGATGGCCAGAGAGCAAAAATTATCACTTGCCACCGAAGACAACGATAAGCCACAAGCCTTACAGGAAGCAAATAGCACCTTCTTTGAACGTCTTAAAAAACTGTTCCAGTCAGGGCATATCAATTTCCTGATAGGGTCAGGGGCATCGATGCCCGCGATACAGGTCATGGGTAATATCGAACAATATCTTACTGCTTTGTATAAAGAAGACACAGAGCAATCCAGAACCCAAGCAGCTACGAAAGAATCTCAGTTTAAAGCAGACTTAATACCAGCCCAAAATGCTTTGATTAACGATAGCGAACTCCTTGATGATAAAGGAGTGGATCAGGTCAAGATTGTTTTGAAATCATACACAAATTTTTTGGCAAATCTTGAGGCCATTCTGAATGACCGAAAGAACACGCTTTTGCCAAAGCAGGTAAATATATTTACAACCAATTATGACCTTTTTTTTGAAAAAGCCAGTGAATCCATCGCCTCTCTGGTTATGAATGACGGGTTTGACCGATCGCCAAAGCTGAACCAGAAGTTTGAATTCAGTCCAAAGAACTTTTTTAATACGGTTTTCCATAACGGCACTATTTACGACTACAAAGTTGAATTGCCCAGTGTGAATTTAATTAAATTGCATGGGTCATGCTCTTGGAAAACCATAAAAACCGAGGATGGGGATGGAAATATCCTCTTTGATGTTAGCCATAACGATCCCACTATTATCTTGCCCAGAAAGCAGAAGTTTGAAGAAACTGTTATTGATCAGACTTATTACGATCTGTTGAGATTATATGCTAACGAGCTAGACAAGGAAAATGCCTTGTTGTGTGTTTTTGGCTTTTCGTTTGCAGATGAACATATTCTCGACATCACACGCAGGGCTTTGAAGAACCCTACATTACAGGTTCTGATTTTTTGCTATCAGAAATGTCAAACACTTGGTTATCACGAAAGATTTAAATTATATTCAAATGTAGAAGTAATTTATCTTTCAGATGAATGTACCGAAGCCACAGAATGCCTTAAATTAGATTTTACTAAATTGAACGACATACTGGCTTGCATCCCGCCCGTTAAGCCAAAATCCGAGGATAAGTCATGAACGAACCTCAAAAGGATAAGCTTGAGAAGGTATTACTTGAGGCGGTATTAAGAGTAGGTGAAGTGACGGCTGTTGAAGGCCAAAAAATTGTTGTCAGGGTAGATAAAAACAAAAACTCTTCGGATCTGTTTTATGAGGGTGAAATCCTTAAGAATGTTTCGGTGAATAGCTTTATCGAGATAAGAAAAGGTTTTCTTTCCCTTGTGGGTCGGGTTGAAGGTGAAAAAATAGATGTTGACCCTGTTTTGGATAACGGTCAGGAGTATCAGAACCGGAATAAGAATCGACGGTTTTTAACTGTGTCCCTTGTCGGCTTTATCAATCATCAAGGCCAATTTACAGGCGGCTTGCGAGAACTCCCACTGATTGGCAATGAAGCCTATCTTTTGACGAATGACAAGCTGGCACAGGTGCATAATCTTGTAAAGGATGAGAATAACAGCATCAAGATTGCCAGAAATGATCATGATGACCTGGAGATTGCTTTGCCGATAAATGGCCTTTTCAATAGCCATATCGCTGTTTTTGGCAACACTGGCAGTGGTAAATCTAACACTACCGCTGCTTTATATAAAGCCCTGTTTGAGAAGTTGGAAACTGTATCCAACAATCAAAGCAAGTTTGTTTTCATAGATTTCAACGGCGAATATACAAGAGATAAGTGCCTTACCAAGAGAGAAAAAAAGGAAGTATATAATCTTTCCACCTCATCGGAAGCGTCTAATCGTGAGCGTATACCCGTTCCTCTCAGCTTAATATTAACTGCTGATGTCCTTTCATTATTATTTAATGCAACCCAACAGACGCAAAAACCATTTCTAGTTAGGGCGCTTAGAAATTATTCTCATTTTATGGAGGGTTCAGTTGAGGAAGTAACCAATCAATTTAAATACAAAATGTATTATCTGATTGAGAGAGCACTTTTGCTGGCTGACAAAGTGCAATCAGAAACGATGCTAAGGCTTTTTGAAAATATTCTTCCTGAAGAAACTATGATTGATGGTTACCAGGCATCATTTAGTGCTTTGTATGGATTATCTTGGCATAATGCTCATAATTATTGGATAATAGAAGGCTGGCATGGTGGTAACAATTATGCACCAACTCCAGAAGCTATCCGTTTGACAGCCATTTATTGTCAAGTTCAATATTTTGTATTAGATTCTAACCCTATTAAAAGGTTTCGATCTTTCTTATACCTTCAATTGATTTCTGATATTTTTTACAACAAAGCCAAAAATGATCACATTTCACCACTTTTTTACCGTATTGATGGTGTTGTTGATTTACTCGAAATGATCTTTGAATTTGTTCCAGAACGTCATTTTTCAAGGTTCTGGAACAACAAAAAAGTTGTGGTTATCAATCTAAGTGAAGTTAATGAGGGTAAAGACCTAAAAAAAGTGATCCCCATGCTCCTATGTACAGAACTCTATAATCTTCATAAGAACCTCCCGAGAGGTGAAGAGTCTTTAACTTTCATTATTGATGAAGCGCATAACATTTTGGCAGAAGAATCTACCAAAGAAGATTCTGATTGGAAAAACTATCGATTGGAAACCTTTGAAGAGATTATCAAGGAAGGACGCAAGTTTGGAGTGTTTGTGACGATTGCCAGCCAACGCCCCAGCGACATATCAGAAACAATCACATCACAGGCTCATAACTATTTTATCCATCGGCTGATCAATCAAAAAGACTTGGCTATGATCTCCAAAGCAGTCTCTTATATTGACAAAATAACGGAAAGCTCAATCCCTGTTTTGCCGACAGGAACGTGCATTTTCAGCGGTATTGCTACCCAGCTTCCTCTAAAGCTAAAAATTGACCGCCTCCCTGATGAGTACCAGCCTCATAGCAGCACCTTTGAGTTTAACATAGCGGGCGATGCAGCTACCCCACCTGTTAATGAGCCTGCTTCAACTGTTTCTGAAAATAATGATGATATTCCCTTCTAGGGGAACTCTCTTTTCAGCCTGCCAGACAACCCGCCGCGTTCGAGGGGGGAGGGTAAGGCCAAAGGGCAGCCGCAAGGCACGGTCAGCGGGCTGTCCTGTAAACGCCTTGACGGCTTTGCCTGATCTCTTGGCCTTGTGGGGAAGGCATGAACGCGGGTGAAGGTTGCCCGCCAAGCCACAGGAGATACTTCCATGACCAGAACACAATCCGCTTCCCCTCAAGCCAGTGCCAGCAATGGCAAAGGCACAGCACCGACACACATCGTTTATCAGGTGCTGGATCGTGAAGGCGACAAATCCGCAATCTGGACACGCATCGGCGCAGCCTGGCCGCACAATGACGGCAAGGGCTTCAACATCACCTTGACCGCCCTGCCCGTCGATGGACGGTTATCGGTTCGGGTTGCTAGCGAGGCTAAAAACTAGCCAGTGGCTATCACCGCCAATTGTGCAGGCAATCCCTGCACAATTGGCTTTTTTCTTATTCACCCGTAAGGAGCCAGTTTTACAGTTGTGGCGGCAGGGTAATCAGCCCGACCAGATGCCGTTCAGTCTCGCGCGCCGGGACAAGGATTGTGCCAACGTCAATATAATCTTTCACGGGTTCGATTTTGGGGACATGATAAACAGGCTGCACACGGATCACATCCCGCCGAGGCACTCTTGCCCGTGTCAGCACCGCCAAGGCAGTGTTGGGTTCAGCCAGCAGGGTTGTCATCTCCCCTGCAAAGACCGTCGGTAGAACGCCAATCTGGGTGCTGAAAGGGGATTGCGCCGTGCCTTGCCCCAAGGCCGCCGCAAGGGTTGTCATCACGCCCCTTGTGCCGCGTTTAAACTGGCTAAACAGATCACCATCGGTATAGGTGAGAGACGATTGCAACGCCACCGCCGACCTGTCAGAGGTCATCACATCCGCCCGGATAGCATCCCGAATAGCCATGCCCATCGTACCGCCGACAAGGCTTTTCCACGTCAGCCCGACCCGTTCGGCAACAAACTGATCACTCATCCCGGAGCGGTTTGGCAGGGTAATGACATTGCCGAAGATGCTCAGCCATTTAGAGGCCGTGGCACTGCCCAGCTTTTCATGAATGCCTTCCACTGCTTGGCTGGCTGCAATGAAGGAAAACTGGAAGGAACGACCAATCGCCAGCATCGTGGCATCTTCATCGGTGGTAATTTCTTGCGCCTCATCGGCGATCATCACGACCGGGGTTTCCAGCTCTTCCAGCTCCCGATCTGCCCGGTTTTTGAGTTCGGCAAACACCCGCGCCTTGATCAGAGACGTGACCAACGCCCCCGCCGCGCCATAGCGGAAACTGGGGATATGCAGGGCAATACGCGCCCCGCGCATACAATCGAGCGGGTTAATAGTGTCGTCGCCTTCCTTGGCTTTTGCCCAGACCGATAAATCAGGGTACTGCATGATGGTTGCCAGCCAGCTTTTGAGCGTGCCAATAATCGAGGACTTAACTCGATCATCCATGTCTTGCCATTCATGGCTGAAGAAATGGAGCGCATCCAGCACAGGCGCAGGCAATGCGCCAATCGCATTCTCTTCAATCTTTTGAATCACGGCTTCCCGGAAGCCGGATTGACAGGCGGTTTTACCGATTACATCGAGCGACCAGTAACCTTCACTGGTGAGGGTTTTGCAAAGCCAAGCGGCATTATAGAGAAGGATTCTGGCACTATCCGGCCAGAAACGATCCCCGCCCTTCTGGCTTAGGATTGCGCTGATGGTGGAGGCAATCGCCGCCGGATCAAGCCCGCTCACCAGCGAGAGGCAATGTTTCGTCGGTTCCACCACGACCATATCCGGCAGATCGGCCAGCTCATGCGGCAGCGAGCCTTTACCGTCCATGACGATCAGGCCGATGGCTTCCTGTTGGGCAATCTGCAAGGCCAGCGGGCGGATAATGCCCGAATTCTTGCCCGACCCCGTACCACCCAGCACTAATAAATGTTGCTGTAAATCGCGGAGGCTTAACGCCATCTCTAACCCGGCAGAAGGCGCAAAATCATCATTGCGAGCGGCCAGAATACCCGTAGAAACGCCGAGTTTAAACAAGGGGGTTTCATCCTTAATCGCTTCCTGCATTTGCTTTTGACGAGCGGCTTCCACCGTCTGGCCGCGCTGATGACTGCCAGAGGACAGGGCAATCAGGGCTTCCACACCTTCCTGTGATTCCAGCTCCTGCATCCGTTGTGTCAGTGGACAATGATCCAGTGTCATCTTGCCAAAGACAATCAGGCTCAACAGCAGTGACGATCCCACCCCGTAACCCAATAACGAGCCAAACACACAGCCGACCGCCACGCAAACCCAGAGAAATTCACTCGCCCGGTGTCCGCCTTCCCGATTGCGAAAATCGGCTTCCGAGACTTCCAGAGACAGAGGGTTGCCTTGCGAGGTGAGCCAGCCATAACGATAGGCATCGGCCAGATCGGCAGGGGTGCCATCGGGCACATCCCGCAGCATGGTTCGGCGCACGATTGCCCGCGCTTCCTTCCGCTCATAAGCTTTTACAGAGTCTTTCATTACATAGGGAACCAGCCAAATCCCACCAACGACGGTACCGACCAGAAAGCCCAACACTTCCAGCCCGACATGCACGGGAACCCATTCCGGCCAGAGCTGCGGCACGGCATGGCCGAGCGCACAGGCAATCGCGCAGTAAATCAGCACCCACCATTGCCGCCAATACAGACGGCTACAGGCAATCCGCACGACCATGCGGTGATAGAGATTGCGGGCGAGCTGTTCGGGTTGCCCCAGATGCACCGGGCGGCTAAACACCAACGCATCGACCTCTTGGTCACGCCAGACATAGGGCGTCCACCAATACAGCAGCAATTCATCGAGATTCAGTTTCATAATTTCCCCCCTTGCTGCATAGGTACACAGCTTTCGTAGTAATAGCTGAATTCGTCATCACTCATGCCATCGGGGACATTGGCACGATCAGGAGAGCGTGCCATCTTTTTTTCAAGAGTATCGGTTTCCATTAGCTGAATATAACGCTTGCAGGCGGTTTGTTTGGCCTTCCCTGTCAATGCCTGTAGTTGCGATTCATTCAGCCCTAGCGATGGTTTTGCGCCTATGGCCTGTTGAGGCTTTGCAGGGGGAGTAGTCAAAGTTCTGGGAGGGCTGGCCGAGCTGAAGGAACGGCTCATCTCAGGATCAGCTTGCGAGCTTTGCTGTTGCAGCAACCGCTGGGACTCAGCTTCCTGTTCCTGTTTCTGTTTCTGTTTCTGGAGCCGAGCAGCTTCTGCCCGTTGGGCATCGAGCCGTTGCTGTTCAGCTTTCAACCGATCAGCTTCCGCCTGTTTTTTGGCAGCGGCTTCCTCATCGGCACGCAAGCGGTTGAGTTTTTCCCATTCGGCCTGAACGCGCTGTTCCTCTTGCTTGCGTTCAGCTTCCCGTTTGGCTTCCTCAGCCTCATATTCCTTGCGGGCTTGCTCTTGCTTGAATTGCGTCTCAACTTGACGCCAAGCTTGCCCGGCCTTGTCGGAGACGGTACGGAAGCCGACGGTCAGGCCGATGCCTATCGCCCCTCAGACCAGCCCGACAATCACCGCCACCAGCAGGCCAATTTGCAGCAGCATCATTTGCCGGATCAACGGATTCGGCGGTGCAATGCTCAGACGGCTTTTGACTACACCAAACGCAGCGGTGTGGAGCACACCGAGATTATCGCACTAGATTCCGCCCCCGACTGGATGCGGGAACGGTCAAAGCTATGGAATGTCGTCGAGATAGTCGAGAAGCGCAAGAGTTGAATTTATAACTCAACAGAGTAAGATTCGTTTTTCATAACTTTTTCCAATAAAGCGATACAGGAATCTGAGTATTTTTTACACTGGCTATTTGGGCTTGTGCCTGTTCTAATTGTTTGATGATATCTATTATCACTACTTTTAATATTGACATTTTTCTCTACGCTTATTTTTTGAATAAGTTTGTCTGCAGCATTCCAATTTTTCAGCCCTAACTTATGAGCTACTCCAGTGAGGGTAAAAGGATAAACATTTGTTAATGAATGAGACTCTTCTAGATTCGTAATGCCAAGAATTTTTGCAAACTCAGACTCTCCAGAAGCTGCTCTCTCTAAAATAGTATAATCCACCTCTAAAATATTTTTTGCCAAATCACATCTAAAAAACTTATAACTTTTAGCACTTAAAGCTCTTAGTGTTTTAATAGAAACACGATTCGCTGTAACCGAAGGCTTAAGTGCATTGAAAATCCATTCAAAACGATCTGCTATAATGGTTTTAACTCTAACTTGCTTATTATCTTCTACAGGGATTAATTCTTCTTTTTTCAGGCTGTTTGAATTAATAATATTCTCCCATTGTATAAAATATATATTACTAATTAAATCTCCGTTTTCCCCTAATATTTCATCAATATCACTTAATAAAGCTCTGATGTTAGAATCTTGAACACTGTAGCCAATAAAAACCAACGGATGCTCAATAAAGTAGGTTAAAAGTTTTGCACTCAAATATTTCCTTTTAGTCCTAAATTCTGCATAATCTTCTTCAGTAAGAATCAAGGAGACTTTTAACTAAATAGCTGTTATAATATCCTTAAGTTTATTAAGGAGGATTTAAAAATGCAGTGTCCCAAATGTGGT
>JBILSS010000136.1:0-5958 GCA_044371965.1 Vampirovibrionales bacterium | reverse complement strand
CGATGGCGGTGGGCTGATCGCCAGCAGGGGCATACGGCGTGTGGAGTCGAAAGGCATCGGGGGCTTCTAGGTGGGGCGTGAACATGGGGTATCCTTTGGGCTGAATCGTTCATGCTTCTTAGTATAGCACCTGAAAAATCGAACGCTATAAATGGACTTATGCTTCCAACAAAAGCCAATAACGAGTCCCCTTGAGTTCGCCTGTCTTCTTGAGAATGCCCAAATCCACCAAGCCCTGCAAATCCCGAGTCGCCGTGGCGGGCGAAGTGCCTGTCATGCTCATGTAATTCTTCGCACTCAAACCACCCGAAAAACCCTCTTTCCCTACTTGAAACAAACGGTGCAATACCTTGGCTTGACGCTCATTCAGCTCGCCTTGATGTCGCTCAAAAAGCCGTGCTTCTTGAAGCGTAAACTCAATACGGGCTTGCGTATACGCTTGAGCTTCCACAATCACATCCGCAAAATACGCCAACCAGCCGTCCAAGTGATTCGACGTATTCTGCTTGGCAAGCGCCTCATAGTAGTGCTTCTTCTTCGATTCAATCACCTTAGAAAGGGCGACGACCGAAGGCTTCCCAAGGTGTTGAGCCAAAATCTTATTCACCAACGCTCGTGCAATTCGACCGTTGCCGTCTTCAAAAGGGTGTATCGCCAAAAAGTACAAATGAGCCACCCCTGCTCGCTCCAGCCCTTTCATGGGAGCCTTCCCGTTGCCCGCATTATCAGGGGAACTGGCATTAAACCACTGAATAAAGGCATCCATTTCAGCAGGCACAGCATCAGACGGAGGGGCTTCATAATGCACCTGTCGCTTGTGAATGTATCCCGACACGATTTCCATCGCATCCGCATGAGTGCGGTAACCCCCCACGTTTTCGAGGTCTCGCCTGCCGTGCATCAGCATTTGGTGCCAGTCAAACAAAACGTCATGCGTCAACGGGGCTTCATAATCACGATACACTTGGCTCATCATTTCCGCCACGCCATGTTCCCGAGGGTGTTGCACGGTCGTCGCATGAGGCAAGCCCATGTGCTTGCGAATCGAAGATTGCAGGCTGTCTCGATTGAGAAACTCGCCTTCAATGGCGAAGGATTCTTCCGCTTCTTGGCTCATCAACTCAATTAAAAGGGCATCGTGGGTGCCTTGATTGAAATGCTTGACAACGCCTGTCAGCTCCCACGACGCTTGCAAAAAGCGTTGCTCTTGAGCCTCTAAAAGGCTAGGGTTGTAGGTGAATTGTGTCCAATCGGCTTGTTGCCAATTCCATCGTTTTTCAGGCATGAGGAATAAACTCCGTATTTATTCCTCATTATAGCACATTTTTTGAGCGATAAAAAGCTATTTTATTCGTCATTTAGAATGTTATATTCAATTAAGTGGTGTTTGTAAATCAACTGTTTTTTTGATTTCTAGCTCTCTTTTATAGCTGGTGCGTCAGAGACCTTTGCTCGCACAAAGGTTCTCCGACACCTCTAAATGCGTTTAAGGAGGGGGAAAGAGAAGGAGAGCCGCAACAATTTCCTTCTCTTTCCCCCTCCTTAAAAATCCTCCCCCATTCTCATCCTTTTCGCTTGCTCCACTTTCTAACGTGGGACGTCCGCAAAATCGCTCGGGGATTCGCAGTACGCTCACCCGCTCGGATTTAGTGCTTGGACGTCGACTTGTGCAACGATTCTTTAAATCGACACTTTATATCTATAAAACACCCTAGTTCGCATGACGGCGGGTGGTATAGAGCTGAATCTCACCATCCACCACACGAGCGATTTCAGGGTAAAAGCTCCCCTGCGGAGCCTTCCAAGGCTCTTGAGCCGTCGGTAACTGCGTGTGACGATCGGGTCGACGAGCCATAATATCCGCAATACGAATCTGAACCGCGTCCAACTTCAAGGCACGCACTTCCGCTTCACGACTGCCCTTAAAGCCTGCGTGAACCAAGCCTCGCAACTCGCCCCATACTAAGACATCGCCTTGCACACGGATTTCCGCCCCTGTATGCACATCACCCACAATGACCAAATGCCCTGCGTGTTGTTCAAAACGCCCCGAACGCAAGTTACCCTTGATGATTTTCGTGGGCAAATCCGCATGAGCGGTATTTTGACTGTCCGCAAAACAAGTGCCTTGCTCTTCAGGAAACGACGCCTGTTCAAGCGCTTCACACTCATAAAGCCCCTTCACTTCTACCGCTTGGACTTCCAAGGCAGGCAAGCCGACATCTTCTAAAGGCGTGTCCTTATCAATCAGCGTAAGCTGTGAATCTTCCAAAATGGCTTGAACAAAGGCATCCGCTTGGGGGGCAGGAGGCGTGCTTTCAGGAATTTGAAGCGACAAGGCTTCTTGAATCACCACTTGCCTTGGCGGACGAATCACAGGATTTTCACGCACCATAAACCCTTGACTCAACGCCGATTGTTGCGTTTGAGGCACATGGCTAAACAAAACACCAAAGGGCTTGCCTGCTTCTTCCAGCAATTTAGCGATGCGACGAATCTGAGCAGGAGCCAGCACAATGTAGCCCGTGTTGACGTCAATTTCATCGTGCCAATCATCCATGACGCCTGATTGCAAGGCTTGAGCCAGCATGATCAAAGCTTCGGTGGCATTGTCGGCATGAGCCACATCCATTAGCCCCTCTTCGACACGAGTCACGCTTGCAGGAGCAGTATTTAAAACGGGAGACAAAGCATTCTTCGGCATTTTCAGTTCCTCAACAAACGACTATAGTAAGTTCGAGCGTTCAATCTTAGTTTAACATAGGTATTGCCAAATGTATTGTTACATATTGTAAAGATGTTTTACCCCCTCCCCTTTAAGGGGAGGGTTGGGGTGGGGAGTAGATGTAATGCTTGATTCTTGAAATCCCCCCCTCTCCCTAGCCCTCTCCTCAAGGAGAGGGAAGAGGATTTACATATTGTTGCAATGCCTGATAGAAGGCTTGCATCGCCAAGGCATCGCTGGGGGCGGAAACGTGAAGGCTCGGGTAATCGGCGTGCGACAGGTAAAAGCATCGCTCGGTCATGTCCCATTGGGGGACGAGTTTCGGCTCAAGATCCTGCCAAAGGCTGTTGAAATCGTTACTTGCACTTGTCATAATAGCGTGTCCTTATTGTGGATGCTTCTATTCTACAAAAAAAGTCCGCCAAATAAAATGCCTCGCAAACGATTTGTATTTTTCTATTTGTATTTTTTTTTATTCATGTTAGTTTTTAAGACAGTAGATTTTAATTGTGAGGAGGATTCTATAATGTCAGACAACAAATTTCAAGGTTTACTTGCTGGTAAAACAGGCGTTATTTTCGGCGTTGCCCATAAAACATCGATCGCATGGGGCATTGCAAAAAAGCTCCACGATGCAGGCATGAAGCTCGCCTTCACCTATCAAGGCGAACGCTTGTTGGACAACGTGAAAAAACTTGTTGATGAAGAAATGCCAGGATCGCTCCTCATCGATTGTGATGTCACCGACGACGCCCAAGTCGAAGCCGTTTTCACTAAGCTTGACGCTGAATTTGGCAAACTGCACACCGTGGTGCATTCGGTCGCTTTCGCCAAGAAAGAAGACCTCGCTGGCGGATTCATCGACACCAGCCGTGACGGCTTTATGTTGGCTCACAACATTTCCGCCTATTCCTTGACGGTCGTGGCGAAATACGCCCAGCCCTTACTCGTCAAAAATGGCGGAGGCAGTATCATGACGCTAACCTATTTAGGTGGCGAGCGTGTCGTGAAAAACTACAACGTCATGGGTGTGGCGAAAGCGGCGTTAGATATGTCCGTACGTTATTTAGCCAGCGACTTAGGGCCTCAAAACATTCGAGTCAACGCTATTTCCGCAGGGCCGATTAAGACCTTGGCGGCTCGTGGGATTTCAGGATTCTCTGATATTTTGAGCTACATGGAAGATCACACGCCGATGAAGCGAAACGTGACGCAAGACGAAGTCGGCGGAACAGGCTTGTACCTAGCGTGCGACGAGCTTTCAAGCGGTGTCACAGGCGAAGTCATCCATGTGGATGCAGGCTTCCACGCCGTAGGCTTCTAATACCCATCCATACTTTAAATGTCGTATGGCATCTTCGTTGTCGCTACGGTTCTCGATGTGTATGTACACTGCACACATCGAAAGTAACGATTGAATATTGAATCTAAAACTTTCGCTGATACAAGCTGGCATCCAACAAGTCTTCAAAACGAACGTTTAACACCTTCAACAACTCAAGCAACATCCCCATTTTTGGCATAGAACGCCCTTGATTCCATGCCAAAATGGTTTGGTAGGGGACATCCACCAATTCAGCGAGCATCCGTAGGTTGAAGTCTTGTTCATGCACCACTTCATACAAACGAAGACGAAACGGTCGGTACGGATAGACTTTCTTCATGGCTGGTGTGATCCTCTGTTGCGTGTGTTGAAAAGATATTCTTGAAATGGCTTTTGTCATCCTGAACGCATGTGAAGGATCTCCCCAATCATTAGCGGGGATATTTCGCTACGCTCAATATGACGGTGTGATTTGAGACTTTTTCAGAACCTTTCGTAATTACGTTAATGTAATTGTGTGTGTGCTGTGTGTGTTTGTGTTTCCGTTGCTTAATGGCAAGCCAGCGATCGCTTTAAAAGAAATGTAAATATTTTGTTACAAGCCTTTTAAATCACACCAAAATCACGCATAAAAGACGGGGAAGCACAGGGGGGTACTATACTTAGACGAATCCACCCACGCCCTTACCAAAATCTTGCTATGATGTTTTTTAACAGGTCAACTCTTCATATTTACTCATAAGGAAATCACGTAAATGGTTCGACAATCTTCGCTTGACTACAACAGTGCCGCCGATGTGGATGACAGCTCTTCATTTCTCGTCTTGCATTTGCAAGACGACAACCAAGCGGAGCTAGATGCCGATGCCAAAGAATCCGAGAAAAAGCTCGAACTCAACGGTAGCGACGATTCTGTTAAAATCTACCTACAACAAATCGGACGCATCAAATTACTAGATTCTCAAGGTGAACTCGAACTCGCCAAACGCATCGCTGAAGGTGATGAAGAAGCCAAGGCTCGCTTGGTGCGTGCCAACTTGCGTTTGGTCGTGTCTATTGCGAAGAAATACATCGGGCGTGGCTTGGCGTTTTTGGATGTCATTCAAGAAGGCAATTTGGGCTTAATGCGTGCTGCTGAAAAGTTTGATTACCGTAAGGGCTTTAAGTTTTCAACGTATGCAACGTGGTGGATTCAACAATCCATTGTGCGTGGTATTTCTGAAAAATCTCGTATGATTCGTTTGCCGATTCACATGATTGAACTGCTCACGAAAATGCGGAAGATTCAGCATCAATTGAGCCACGAATTCAACCGTCAACCCACTAACGAAGAAATGGCAGAACGCATGGATGTGCCTGTGGCGAAAATCGATGCCATTGTGCAAGCCACGCAAACCTCCATTAGTCTTGAAACACCGATTAACACCAAAGACGAAAAAGCCACGCTTGCCGACTTTTTGGTGGATGAGCATCACATTGCCCCCGATCATCAGTTGCAAAACGATGCCTTGATTCGGGATGTGAATGCGGTGTTGATGCTCTTGCGTCCTCGTGAGCGGGATGTGGTGAAGTTGCGTTTTGGCATTATGGACGGCAACCGTCGCACGTTGGAAGAAATTGGTCAGTTGTTTGGGGTGTCTCGTGAGCGGGTGAGGCAGATTGAAACCCGTGCGGTGAACAAGTTGCGTCGTTTGTGTCGTTCAAATGTCACCATGTACAACTTACGCAATTATCTTAAAGAATTATAGAAAGCTCTGCGAAAGTCCCATTCGGCGAATCTTCCTGTGCACGAAGCGTGAGTGATTGCAAGCAATCAACAAAACAAGCCGTTGTTCGCTTCGCGAGTGATTGCAAGCAATCAGCGTTGTGTACGTCTATGTACACGCCTCAAAAGCCGTTTGTTTTTCCT
>JBILSS010000135.1:0-5959 GCA_044371965.1 Vampirovibrionales bacterium | reverse complement strand
AAATCACAGGTGAACTTAAAATGGTGCCAACCAGCATCATCACTTGAAAGACGGCAAACAAGGCATCAGTGGGAGCCAACTGCACAAAGATCGTCGAAGCAGGAGCGAGCTGTTGTAAATTGAGCAAGAGCGGTTTGGCGACGAAATAGGAGGCTCCCACGGCGAAAAGCCAAGTGCCTAGACCAATGCCCAAACGCAGGCGTAACTCTTCTAAGTGAGGCATCACGCCTTGATTCCAGCGTCGTTTCGCCAGTTGCCAAAGGGCTTGTGGCGTTTCCACCGATGCCCAATCGTCTTGCATTGTAGAGCCTTGAGGCTCAAGCGGTTTTAAATCTTCCGACAACGGCACTTGGCTGGGCGGACGCAAATGGGGGGGAATGGCATCATAGCTCATTAAGGCGTTTCCTTGCCAGCTGAGCATTTGAGGCTATACAGATGATGTAAAATAAGGCTCCCTGTAATGGCGACGTTTAGCGATTCAGCTTCATGGCACATGGCAACACTTAAAATCGAAAACGCCTGCTTTTCCGCTTCCGTCAACCGTAAGCCCTGCCCTTCTTGACCCAAAACCACCGCCATGGGATGCTTCGGTAACGCCTTCATTTCATGCAGGTACAGGGGCGTAATCTGCGATTCATCAAAGGCATCGGCGAGATAAGGATGCCAGCCTTTATCGCTCAACGCCTTTAGCACGGCGTGTGTTTCTTCGTGGCGAATGGCGTGAATCTGCAAACGAAACTGCAAACCTGTGGATGATCGAATGACTTTACTCGCATAAGCATCCGCCATAGGTTGGATGAGGAGAACTTGCTTAACACCAAAGGCAACGGCGGTTCTAAACAAGGTGCCTAGATTACCAGGATCCTGAATGCCGTCCAGCACGAGTAGGGTTTCTCGGGAGTTTTGGGGCAAGGGGAGTTCGCCTAACGTCAAGGGTTTCGTCGAAGCGGGTAGATGAAAAACCGCCACCACAGGCGGAGCGGATTCTGTTTCCGCAATCGCTTTTAAAACGGCATTGCTCACGATTTGCCACGGCTTGCCAGCGGCGAAGCTTTCGGGAGTCAGCACGTCGTCTCTAAAAAAGTAGCGTTTGGCTTGCCAGCCTGCTTTTTGGGCTTCTTCAATGGCTTTTTCACCCACGACCAAGCACGCCTCTTCCGTCAAACGATGCTTGCTTGTTTGTAAGGCAAGAGCGTCTTTGACATGTTGATTTTGTAAGCTTTTGACGATTTCAGTGGATGACATGGGCGAAGGACTCCGTGGGGTTTTGTCCTTCTATTATATATCAAACTAGCTGTTATATATCAAACTAGCTGTTTTTCGGAGGGAATCGTAAATACCATTCTTTAGTAAGATCTTCGGTCATTGGAATAAGCAGTTCAGTTTGATCTTTTATCTTGAGATTCTTCGCTTTAGTCGGTATCTTTAAAAGACTCTCGAAACTCAACACTAAAGAAGCTAAAAAGGGGGATACCTTTGCTCCAATTGTTTTGAGCAGTGAGGGATGCTTTTTTAGATATGCTTTACTGTAAGAGCTAAATTCTTTAGCATAATCATCATGCTCCCCTACCCGTTGCGTACTTTGAATAGGTTGAGCCTTTGGTGTAATAGAATAAGAAGACGTTCTAGGTGAAAAAGAAATAGAATACATTTTAAAACTCCAACATTAAAACATAGGATCTGATAAACTTTAGAGAGGATTTTTCCTCAATTCCTTTAACAGAATAGCATAGCATAGATATAGCCAAGTTTAGAGTTTTCTGTACAGTAGGCTATTCTAGGAGCTTAGACTCGCAGATGTGTGAAGTGTACAAAGACGTACATAAGCACATCGAGAATCGTAGCGACAACGAAGAGGCAATAGAACATTTTATATAGAAAACACTATACAAAGCTATTCTCTTATATTTTGAAAATGATTATATTTTATCTAGGGGTTTTTTGCCATGCTTTTACAAAGAAACGGTGCCTATGTTAGGCGTGTTTATTCTACATTACCAACATTTACATCTCTAGAAGACCCACAACGTGTGCAAAATTGTGTGGAGCTTGAACAAGAATTACGTTTTCAATATTTTCGATCTTTATTCGCCTTGAAGAAAAAAGAGACGTCAAAAAATATCGATAGCTTGCATCAAGCCTATATCTCCTTAATTGAGGCTCTTAATCGTTGCCAACGGGCAGGGATTGAGACTCCTTCTTATGTAAACGACTGTATCGATGACTTAGTTGAAAAAGCCTTTGCGTCCAAGAAGGATGCTCCAAATAAAATGGGGTTTTCTGAACTGGCTTAGACTCGCCTTTTTGCGTCTTTTTTCGTAAGATAATGGGAATCCTACAAAAGAGGAAACACTCCCATGATTCAAGAAGCCGATGTCTGGCAGATCGCACAACGCCTAATGCCTCCACTCGCCCAAAATGACGATTGCTTTCACGAAACCTTAAACCCTGAAATCAAGCGTCTTTATAGTCTCGATACCTTTGTGGAAGGCACGCATTTTGACCTTAAATGGCAGTCGCTCGAAAGCATTGCGTGGCGATGCCTCGCCGCAAGCTTGAGTGATCTCGCCGCCTGTGGAGCCACGCCCTTGAGCTATCTCATTGGACTAACGCTCCCCCAAAACGTCAGTCAAAACGACGTAAACGCCTTCTACCAAGGACTCGCCGATGCGACGCAAGCCATGGCACCTGATTTAGCTTTATGGGGGGGCGACACCAGCAGAGGCTCACACTGGGTGGTAAGCCTTAGCGTCATCGGGCAAGCCCCTGCTCATGTGAAGCTTGCCCGAAGCGATGCCCAAGTCGGCAATGTCATTTTAGCCACAGGGCATTCAGGCTTGGCAGGCTTGGGATGCAAGCTCTTAGCCTTAGAAAAAGAGGTGTCGCTTTTTCCGCAAGCCATCCAGCAATTTAAAACGCCCGTCGCTCAATTGCAAGCAGGGCAGTGCTTGGCACGGCTCATCCCCCAAGCGTCTTTAATGGACAGCAGCGACGGGTTGGCGGATGCCCTCATCAAGTGTGCCAAAGCCAGTGGCACACACTTTTCGGTTGATGGGTCTAAACTTATTGTTTCGACTGAATTATTGCTGGCGGAAATCCATTTTGAAGAAGTCGATACGTTGGACTTACTCTTTTACGGAGGCGAAGATTTTCATCTCGTAGCAAGCGTCCCCAAAGACGCTTGGTTGAAGCATCAAACCGATTTAGAAGCGGTCGGTTTTTATGAAATCGGCGTGGTCGAAGCCTGCGTCAATCAAGCCCCTTACGCATCTGTTCAGTGGCAAGACGGCTTTCGTGAAGGCTTGTATGAAGAAAAAGGCTTCCAACATTTTAAGGCGGAGCTAAGTTCCACATGAGCCAAAATCCCTTAAAAACATGGGCGGTGCTGACCGCTGGCGGACAAAGTCAACGCTTTCAGGCAGAGGCTGAAACGCAGGGCATTGCCCTTCCATCCAACAAGCTGTTAAGCCTGCTGAATGACAAACCCGTGCTGGCGCATAGCCTTCGTGCTTTGCTCGATTCTATGGCGTTTGAAGGGGTCGTGATTACGGCTTCAAGGTCTGCCATGCCTGACTTTCAAGTGATTGTCGATGCGGTGCAAGTGGACTTCCCTACGACGCCGATCTGTTTGGTGGAGGGGGGGGCTGATAGAAGAGCCTCTGTTTTTGAAGGGCTTTCTCATATTCACAGTCTTTTAGAAGGAACGTCTCCTGATGCCGTCGTGATTCACGACGGAGCCAGACCGCTTTTACCACTCGATTTTTTAGCTTCTTCGATGCATGTTTTAGAAGCATCGCTTGATTTACAAGGCGTTATAGCAGGGCATCCGTTAAGTGATACGATTAAGCGTTCGGTTGAAAGGGACGGCGTGGCGTTTATTGAAGGCACGGTGGCTCGCCAAGCCTTGTGGGCGGTGCAGACGCCGCAAGTCTTTCGCTGGCAACCTTTGTGGAAGGCTCATCAAACCGTGCCGTGGGATGCGAGCATCACCGATGATGCGGAGCTGGTTGAGCGTCATTTAGGCACGCAAAGTGGCTTGGGTTTGTTGCGTTGTAGTCGACGAAATCTCAAAATCACCACGCCCGAAGATCTAGCACTGGCTCACTTTTGGCTGAATCGTTAGATATAATGATTTATGCTTCCTAACCAAAATGCGGAAATGCCACAAAACAGACGTCAACGCACTAAATGCGAGGCTTCCGAGACATTTTGCGGACGTCGTGCAATGGGAATGATGCGACGAGGTGGGGACAAAAACCTTTCTTATTCACGAAGTGAATCTTCACTTTTAGGAAGGAGAGGCTGGGAGAGGAAACCAACGGTTTTCTTTCCCAAGAGAAAAAGTTAGGAACTTTTTCGACTTGAAGGGGGGATTTTCAAGGGGGGACGAAGGGGAGGAGAAACGCAATACGTCCTTCCCCGTCCCCCCTTGAACCGCCTTTGGGGGTTTGGGGAGTCTTTGGCGGCACAAAGACCCCCAAGCACCAGCTATAAATGTAACTAGTAAACCCCATTCTTCAAGCATGCAAAGGTTTACGCATTATTGTCAGGAAGCGTATAATGATTTATTCGCCCTTGAGTTCAAGCTTGGCGTAGCGAGGATCCAACAACTTCTTCCCACTCAAACGTTCGAACTCCACATTATAAAGCACCTTATTGCCCGATCCTAAGACTTGGGCAATTTTGCCTTCGCCAAACTTCGCATGAGCCACACGATCGCCCACCTTATACACTGGCAAATTGGACGTATCCACCGTGGATGGCTTTTCCGTACGAGGCATGGACGGCAAGCTAGGCGGCATCAAACGACCGTCATCCCGACGGGCATAACTACTGGCGGAAGGCGTTCTTGTTCGAGAGGCATCCCCACGTTTTTCACCTTTCGCATCCCCACCACGACCTGCCCCGTCCACACGGCTTGAGCCGTAACGACGCTCTTCATACGAACTATACGGCGATGCTTCGGCATCCAAGCTAAAGCTACCCGTCATCAATTCCCTAGGCACTTCGCTCAAAAAGCGACTAGGCACGCTGTATTTCAGCTCGCCAAAAATCATGCGACGCCGTGCATAGGTCAACATCAAAAACATTTCTGCACGAGTCACGCCCACATACATCAAGCGGCGTTCTTCTTCCATTTCATCGGCACTATTTAAGGCTCGGTTGTGGGGAAATAAGCCTTCTTCCATGCCGACAATGGCGACAATGGGGAACTCCAGCCCTTTGGCGGCGTGCATCGTCATCAGCGTCAAACGGGCTTGCGTCGCCGTGCCTGCTTCGGCGGTATCTAAATCGCTCATCAACGCCAATTGAGCCAAAAATTCGCCGAGCTTGTCTTGTGTTTCGCCTTCAGAATTGTCCGCATGAAACTGGCGAGCCACCGACATCAGTTCATCCAAGTTAGCCAAACGACCCTCTTCATCTTTGGGATCTTCCGCTTCAAGGGCTTTGTCGTAGCCTGACAACTGGCGAATCGTGAGCATGACTTCATCGATATAAACGCCCTGCCCTTGTTGTTCGGTGACACGTTGCATGACGGTGACAAAATCGGCAATGCCTTGGCGAGCCTTGCCCTTGACTTCGGCGATTTGATCGACTTCAAACAAGGCTTGATAAAAAGAAATGCCTTTGGCTCTGCCGTAATTTTCGATGTGTTCAATGGTTTTTGCCCCAATGCCTCGACGGGGGACGTTCAAGACTCGCTTGACGCTATAGCTGTCGTCGGGGTTGAAAAGGACGGTGAGATAGGCGAGAACGTCCTTGACTTCACGACGCTCGTAGAACTTGATGCCTCCGACCATGGTGTACGGGATGCCTCGTGAAATGAGCAGATCTTCGATCACACGACTCTGCACGTTGGTGCGGTACAATACGGCACATTCATTCAGCGTTTGAT
Source organism: Vampirovibrionales bacterium (assembly GCA_044371965.1). Lineage (GTDB taxonomy): Bacteria > Cyanobacteriota > Vampirovibrionia > Vampirovibrionales > JAJTHC01 > JAJTHC01. The sequence goes on along the minus strand of JBILSS010000135.1, from coordinate 63 downwards.
TGGAACGTTTGGCGTAATCTTGCAGTTTTTCAAGCACGAAGTGGGCTTCATCCCGATCGTCCG
>JBILSS010000134.1:0-6026 GCA_044371965.1 Vampirovibrionales bacterium | reverse complement strand
GTGGTGCTGTCCACACGAGTCAAGCTTTCTTCATAAGGCAAGAGCAAGGCTTCATGGGACACATAAAAATCGGTTTCACGGAGCATAGGGGCGTTTTGCGGATTCATACCGCAGGCTTCCATGAAGGTGAGGCAGTCAGAAATGCGGTCGGCGAGTTCGTTGTAACGATCGTAAAGGGGGTCGTCCTTAATGAAGTCGAGCGTCCATCTATGCACTTCGTGTAAATCGGCGTAACCGCCTTGAGCAAAGGCTCTTAGCAGGTTGAGCGTTGCGGCAGATTGATGATAGCCTTGAATCATCCGCTGAGCATCGGGTTGACGGCTGGCATCGTCAAAATCGATGCCGTTGATGAGATCGCCACGGAAGCTAGGAAGGCTCACGCCATTGCGGGTTTCGATGTCGCTGGATCGAGGTTTGGCGAATTGACCAGCCATGCGTCCAACCTTGACGACGGGCAAGCGTCCCGAATAGGTTAAGACCACCGCCATTTGTAGCAGGATGCGGAAGGTATCACGGATTTGCACAGCGGAAAAATCCTTGAAGGTTTCGGCACAATCGCCGCCTTGTAATAAGAAGGCTTCCCCACTAGCGACTTTGGCGAGTTGCTTTTTGAGATCCCGAGCTTCCCCAGCAAACACGAGGGGAGGCAAGGATTGCAAGCGTGTTTGCACCTCGTCCAATTCTTGGGCGTTGGCGTAAGTGGGCATTTGGTGCAGTTGCTTGGCTTGCCAAGAGCTAGGCGACCACGATTGAGCTTCGGTAGAAAGAGGCATAGACGAATCCTTTTTAGCTTTAAATGTTGCTAAATTAGTCTAACACAAAAACGCCCCCAAAACCAACAGAGGCGTTTTTATATAGAAAATACTATACCACCGATGCCACCTAAGCTTGGAGCTGTTCCTCCTGCTCCTGTAGCTCCTCAGGCTTCAAACCTCTCTCCAGCAGCGTTAGAACCTAAAGCTCCTTCTTCACCTAAAGCCTTATTTGGGGCTGCTCCCTCCATGAAGTTTGGTGCTTGCTAAAACCCCTCATTAAAACCAATTAGCCCCTCTTTATCTATAAGAAGAAAGAGGGGCTTTCTTATGTTGAACGACTCCACAAAAACGACTTGTCATTTTTCTTGGATGTTAGATAATGAAAGCAGGCGGGTCTATAGCTCAATGGTTAGAGCAGGAAACTCATAATTTCTTGGCTGGGGGTTCGAATCCCTCTAGACCCACCATTCCCACATTCATGTAAAGACTTTTCCCTTGTAATGTAACGATTTCGCATCTTTTGGCCTGAAAATATCTTTATTAATATAGATACCCTAACGCCTGTACATCACGACAGGTGCTTTTAAATTGTATAGCCTATAGAAACGGAACAGCCTCTAAAATGAACGCAATTGTCGACGACATTCAAGCCTGGGTGAGTTTAAGCTCCAGCTTTTTCAATCGTAACAATCCCATAGAAGCTATTGTCGTTCAAGTGAAAGGCACCATTGATTACGTCATGAACTTTTCAAGCCATCGTAAGCTTATGAAATACCGTTCTATGATTTACGTCAAGCAACTCAATCGCATGGAAAATAATTTATTGTCAGGCATTGTAGTGCCTGAAGGCGACAAGCTCGATCGCTATTATTGATTTTAGGCTGAATAAGCCTGTTATAGTTGACGATATATAAATAGAAAGGACGATACCTGATTTTATTTTTTGATTTGTTAACATTTATAAAGAAGGAGCTTTATCAAACAACATTCATCTACATTTTATAAATAGAGGTACTCAACCATAATTTTTATGAATCCCCAAGCGTTTAAGGCGTTTGGGGATTTTGACTTTTTTATTGCGAAGCTTTTCTAAAGGGGTTGTGTTTTTAAAATTAAAAAGCTTGCCTTTTTCTTATGTTTTGGTTTGAATAAGGGTAATATTGTATCGTTGAGGAACGCCTCCCTGTTTTTAAGCCTTAAAAACGTTTGGTTGACCTTACTTGAAGAATATCTTCTATTAAACACCTTGTTTAACCCTTTAATAACAGAAAGTATAAAGAGACTAAACGAATGGAACAAACTTTATTATATGTTGCCTTAGCCGCTGGACTGCTTGCCTTACTTTATGGCGTCGTCACACGTGGTCAGATTTTAGCCCTTCCTGCGGGTAATGAAAAGATGCAAGAAATTGCAGCTGCTGTTAAAGAAGGAGCGTCTGCTTACATGAACCGTCAGTATTCTGCGATTTCAGTAGCAGCGATTATCTTAGCCGTTTTGATGTTCTTCTTGTATACGAATGTTAAGGGCGTTAGCTATGCCACCTTTATGACAAGTGGTTTCTTGGTCGGTGCCTTTTTGAGTGGGCTTGCTGGCTACATCGGCATGTTTGTTTCGGTAAACGCCAACGTACGTACCGCAGAAGCGGCTCGATCGGGCATGAATCCTGCACTTGCCGTTGCCTTTAAGGGTGGAGCAGTCACAGGTTTATTGGTCGTCGGTTTAGCGTTGATTGGGGTTACTGCCTTTTACATGATGGTTCAAGATGCCCCTAAATTAATCCCCACTTTGGCTGGTTTGGCATTTGGATCTTCATTGATTTCCGTATTTGCTCGTTTGGGTGGAGGTATTTTCACCAAAGCGGCTGATGTGGGTGCGGATCTCGTTGGTAAGATTGAAGCTGGTATTCCTGAAGATGATCCTCGTAACCCTGGTGTTATTGCCGACAACGTGGGCGATAACGTGGGTGACTGTGCTGGTATGGCGGCCGATTTGTTTGAAACGTATGCGGTTACGATTGTGGCTGCGATGTTGTTAGGTCACTTGTTGTTTAAAGATACCTCCGCAGCGTTGGTCTATCCGTTATTGTTGGGTGCCTTGTCGATTATTTCTTCGATTATCGGGACTTACTTTGTTAAAGTCGGTGCAGACAATAACCCCATGAATGCTTTATATAAAGGCTTTTATGTGGCGGTTACCTTGTCCATGGTTATGATTACCTTTGCCACCTTGAAGTTCTTCCCCAACGGGATCGCTGATTTGTCTGCGGTTCAGTTGATTGTTTCTTCCGTAATCGGTATTATGGTGACGCTTGGTTCCGTTTTTGTCACAAACTACTATACCGCAACAGAGTTCCGTCCTGTTCAAGAAGTCGCTGAAGCGTCTGAATCAGGTCATGGTACGAACGTTATTGCTGGTTTAGCGATCGGTATGGAAGCGACAGCTGCTCCTGTTATCTTGATTTGCTTAGGCATTTTGATGTCCTTTATGATGGGTGGACTTTACGGTGTGGCGATCGCTGCAGTGGCGATGCTTTCCATGGCTGGTATTGTTATCGCCTTGGATGCCTTTGGCCCCATTACGGACAACGCGGGTGGTATCGCTGAAATGGCGGGAATGCCTTCTGAAGTGCGTGCCATTACCGATCCCCTAGACGCCGTGGGTAACACCACAAAAGCGATTACCAAGGGTTACGCCATTGGTTCCGCTGGATTGGCTGCAGTTGTTCTGTTCTCATCTTACATTATTGATTTGGAAGATGCGGCTCGTGTAGCTGGAGATGTTGCTCTTTCCGTACCAGGTGCGATTCAAGGTCTCTTTAGTTTAGGCGATCCTTTAGTGGTTGTGGGCTTATTCATCGGTGGATTGGTGCCTTACCTCTTTAGTGCCTTAGCCATGAAGGCGGTGGGTCGTGCAGCTGGATCTGTTGTGAACGAAGTACGTCGCCAATTTAGAGAAAAACCTGGTATCATGGAAGGCACGGAGCGTCCTGATTACGCCACTTGTGTGGATATCGTGACACAATCCGCCTTGAAGCAAATGGTGGTTCCTGCTTTGTTACCTGTTTTGGTTCCGATTGCCTTATTGTTCATTGGTAACTTGTTAACGACTCAAGAATACGCCAGTATCAAAATGATTGGTGGTATGTTGATGGGTAGTATCGTCACAGGCTTGTTTGTGGGTATTTCCATGACCAGCGGTGGTGGTGCCTGGGACAACGCCAAGAAGTACATCGAAGATGGTCACCATGGTGGTAAAGGTTCCTTTGCTCACGCAGCGGCGATTACGGGCGACACGGTGGGCGATCCTTACAAGGATACAGCGGGTCCTGCGGTCAACCCTGTGATTAAAATCATTAACTTGGTTGCCTTGTTATTGGTACCGTTCTTGATCGGTTAGTCGTCTAATCGATTGTAGATACAGTCTAAAAGAAAAGCTCCTTCGGGAGCTTTTCTTTTGAAAGTGTCACAAGGAGTTATAGCCAAGTTTAGATTTTTCTGCACTTAGCCTAGACTCGCAGATTTGTGATTGTACAAAGGCGAGCATAAGCACATCGAGAACCCGAGCGACAATTATAAACACTGTACAGGAAATTATTAAATCGGCTATAAATCTCTTAAGTCAAACTATTTCATTTTCTTATTTCACCTAAAAATCATCCTTTCGCAGAGCTTTCTATCGTCGTCTTGATATAAAAACGCATTGACGATATGATGGAGCAAATGCGCCGTTAGCTCAGATGGATAGAGTATTTGGCTTCGAACCAAAGGGTCGGGGGTTCAAGTCCCTCACGGCGTGTTTTTCTTTTTTTAAGAGGTTTTTATTATTTTTTGTAATTTTTACGCATTAGGGCTTGCATTTTTTAATATTTTGAGATAAGACTATAGGGCTTAATTTTATCAACAAAAACGGATGCCCCTTATGATACCCTCTTCATTAATTAAATTAGTTATTTCAACGGTCGGTAAAGACCGCCCCGGTTTGGTTGCTCGCATGTGCGAAGCCATTTCAAATGCACACGGTAATATCGACGATTCCACCATGACTCGACTCGGCGGTCAATTTTCGATGATCTATATCGTTCACTTTAATAGTCCTGAAAATCTTGATCTATTTAAAACCGCTATTGCTCAAATTGAAGAAGAAGGCTTGTTTCACGTGGATATTCGTCCCCTTAGCCCTGATGAAGAACCTGATTTGCCTGAAGCACAGGTGGCTTCCAAATCACATAAATACTTGCTTTCTGTGGGCGGTTATGACCGTACAGGCATTACCTACGCTTTTTCAAAAGCACTCGCTGCCTTTGATATTAACATCACCGATGTACATGCACATCGCATTAACGGCGAAGATGGCATTGTTTACATGCTCGCCATTGAAATGGATGTTCCCTTAAGCGTGGATGAAGTCCAGATGAAGGCGAATTTAGAAAACCTTGGTAAAGAACTCCAGCTGGATGTAAGACTTCGTTCTATGGATGCTATAATTTTGTAATGACTGTTTTAAAGATTTTGAAGTATCCACATCCAATTTTACGCATCCCCTGTCCTGATGTCATCGACTTTGACCAAGCCTTGCAAGATTTGGTGGCAGACATGGTGGAAACCATGTACCACGGCACAGGAGCGGTGGGCTTAGCGGCTCCGCAAGTGGGGCAAAGCGTGCGTGTCTTTGTGATGGACACCAACGCCTTCACCACCCGAGACAATCTTAAAGTCATGGTGAACCCTAAGATTATTACGGCAAGCCGTAACAAAACCATGCGTGAAGGATGCCTTAGCTTTCCTGAATACCTCGCCAACGTCAAGCGTTCACAACGCATTACGGTGGAAGCCTTTGATGCCTTTGGTGTTTTGCAGACCTTTGAACTCAAGTATTTAGAAGCGGTTTGCGTACAACATGAAATCGATCACCTCGATGGCATATTGATGATGGATCGCATTGAATCGTTGAAAACGGACTGGTTACGTCGTCAAAACACGCAAGGCGATGCAGAAGACAGCAACGACTAAACGTGGCTATAACGTCTTTTGTTTCCTTGTTTCGTTTTCTTGTGTTGATCAAAATATGTTTCAGGATTCATAATAATAGGGCTTTTCTTTATTTCTGAAAGCGAATTGTCCGCAGGGAAAGCTGTCACCAAACTAAGAACCTATCTTCATGAAAGACATATTCTTTTGAAGAGGGTACAGCAATGAGATATTTTGACCTGTGTTTCTGCTGAAGACACACTAATTTCGTAGTCTTTACTCAAACGTCTTGACCCATTCATCC
>JBILSS010000133.1:0-6084 GCA_044371965.1 Vampirovibrionales bacterium | reverse complement strand
ATTGAAAAACACTGGGCAAAGTTAAAGCAAGCGATTACTTCTTTGCTTCGTCAAGGCTTAAACATGGAAGAAGCGTTGGCTGTCTACTTTCAAAATAAATAGCCTGTTTTATTTATCTTTTACTATACTTTTGTAAATTATCATCCGATTCTTGCGAGGCTTGCTTAAATCTTCGATGCCCCATTGTCGAGGTGGGGTGAATCACGAGCATTCGAGCCAACAAGCCTTGTTCTTTATTCAACTTATTTTGAAGCAAGGCTTCCGCTACGATTGGTTGCATCATCAGGTGTAAGGCAAGGCGTTTGCCCGAAATGATATGATTTCCATCTCCTGCACGGATTCGCTTGAAGGCATAGCCATCCCAGCACTTGCTTAAGCCTGTGATAGTGCCTGTTTGGTTGTCGTCAGGAAACAAGAATAGGCAATTTTACTTGGGTGTCATGTTTGATTTGAGAGGCATCAAGCACTTTGACTAACTGATTCGCCACATGCCACATTAAAACAGGGGGAACCGCATTGCCTATTTGCCTATAAGCATCAGCTTCACTTCCTGAAAATTCAAAATCATCAGGAAAAGATTGAATCCTTGCCGCTTCTCTTGGTGTAAATCTTCTATAAAGTTCTTTAGAAGCATCCACCAATAAGACAGGATCACGAGAATTTAAGCTTACTTTTGCTAAATGACTAGTAATTGTTAAACAAGGTTCGTTTAAGTTTTGTGCTAATGCTCGTTTCATATTATTTTTTGCATTCTTAACCCCTTGAACAGCTCGCTCAGAAAAAAAATATTTAGGATTATCAGGATATATATCGTCTATAACGGCTTTCAATGGAACTTCAGGGTATCCGTTTTGACTATCAGCCCCGTGGGTAGGTTCAGGGAAAGTAAATTGTGTCGACAAGTCTTGACGAATCCCCACAATAAAAATACGCTCCCTTTTCTGTGGGATGCCATAATGACTAGCTTTTAAGATTTGATATGATAAAGAATAACCCAGTTCTTCAAATGCTTTGCAAGCTAATTTAAAATACAAACCTTGTTTTAAACTATAAAAACCTTTTACATTTTCTGCAATAAAAGCTTTTGGACGAGTCTCTTGAATAGATCTTGCCATTTCCCAAAATAATTGATTTTCTTTTTTCTCTGGTTGTTTTGTAGGATTGACCGTTGAAAAGGGTTGACAGGGGAATCCTCCCACAACAAGATCGGTTGAAAAGGCTCTGAAATCGAGATGGTGAATATCTTCAGCACAGGCAAAATGATTAAAATTTTTCTGATAAGTCATTACAGCTTTTTTATCAATGTCAGAAGCATGCACTATTTCAATAGGCAGGCTTGGGTATTCTGTTTCTAGGTATTGAAATCCACCTATGAGACCTAAATCTGCTCCACCACAACCTGAAAATAAAGAAATCACTTTATACATTAAGCATAGAACCTCCCACTATTTTGATCAAAGTCTAAACGAAATGTCAGAGGAATTACTTTTAATTTTCCTGTTTGAGAAGCTTTATAGGGATTTTCTATAACAAATATACGAACACCTCCTTGAAAAATATATAATCTATAAATAAAATAATCCTTACTGTGTTGCTGGGCTGCTATCCATTCATTTCTAGTAAGGTTAATCGTATCTTGAAAAGTGGTTTGAGTAGGAGGAGTAACTCGTTTCGTTGTTTTTACTTCAATATATTTAGCAAAGTCAGGGAAATCGCCTTCACCGTAAACAGATTGAATATCAAAACCAATCCCTTTTATCCTTCCTAATTTTTTAACTTTGTTAAGTAGGCGAGGATTTCGTTCCTTAATTCTAGAACGTTCTAGTTCATAGACATATTCCTCACCTTCATCGCCTATAGCAACCGTTGTTTCTTCTGTAGGTTTTGTGGGGGTGATTATAATGTTTTCGATTAAAGTCTGATCTACTTCTAGGTTTGAAAGTTTTCCGAAATAATAATCCCAATCTTTCAAACATTCTTTTAGATCTTGTACAGAACTAAAGTTATATTTATAAAAATCAAATAAAAGTTTATTAGATTTTTGAGAAGCCATTTCTTGTATAAACTTTAACTCTTTTTCATTTAGATAAACCACACCATTTTCAAATAGTATTAAGTTAGCCAAAAATAAAAGATTTAACTGTTCATTGATATGTTGATACACATAAGAAGCTTCTTTGTTATTGGGGTTAGGAATTGATCTTTGAATCCCTTTTGAGAAGTCGTTCTGTATTTGTAAAAAGACTTCTTCTGCTTTAGCTTTCCCACGTAAAACATCTTTAGAGTTTAAGACATAGTAACCAATTTGTTTTTTTGAAAGAAAAAGCGACTGTTTATGACAAAGCAATAAAACATTCATTAAAAAACATAATTGGCGAATAGAAATATGCTCTTTTAAATGCTCTTGAAGAGTTTGAGGTTTATTCATTCCAGAGGGAAATTGGTACGCTAAGCACAAATCTTTAAAAAAAGAAATTTGATCAGAGTCCTCTAATAATTTCAACGTTCTTTCGGAAATATGAATAAAACCATAAGAGTCTTCATAATACATACCAAATAGCTTACCCGCAATTTCTGTACGATGATTGTCTAAGGTCTTTTGTGTAGAGTTTGGTAAATAACTCATTAATTTTGAGTCGAAATCATTCCTAAAGGTTTCTTGAGTACAGGGACAAAGCTCCTGTAAAATTCCTGCATACGCTGGTAATAGGTTATCCAAATCCGAAGAGGCTTTACCTCGAACAATAGCACACCTATATTGATCTAAATGATTATATATCATCAAACAATATCCTTTTTCAAGATTGTATAAAGATTTCGAGCTAAAGTTTTAGCTAAAATAGGTGGAACAGCATTCCCTACTTGTCTGTATTGGCTGGTTTTGCTACCTTTAAATATAAAGAAATCAGGAAAGGATTGTAATCTCGCAGACTCCCTAACGGTTGGTACTCGGTTGTATTGATAATGAAAATGATGGTTATGTCCCGTATCAATCGTTGGACTCGGTTTGCCACTGGCATATCGTGTCCATGCGATATTGACCTTTCGAGTGTCTTGTAGATCTGAAGGTAAATCCTTATAATTCCCACCGTCAGGAACTAAAGCAATGATAGACTTTGTTTTATCAGTATGCTTCGTCGCTTCATGATTAAAAATACCCTTAGACTTTTGACGCATTAGTCTTTGATATTCTGTAGCAGGAGGCATAGGGTAGGAATCTCCATCGTCAATAGAACTATCAGGTAAATCACTAATGGCATCAAAGCAATTAATTATATCATTAGTTGCAGGAATGGGGAAAGTAAAATAGGAGTTTTGCATTCCAACTAAAAAGACACGCCGTCTATTTTGAGGAACACCAAAATGAGAAGCATTTAAAATTTGATAACTAACGAGATAACCCATTGCGGACAAGTCGGCAATAATCTGGTCTTTTAAAAGCCCACCTTCCATCGCTAATAAATTAGGAACATTCTCCATAATAAACGCTTTTGGTTGAATATGTTCTAAGGTATGCAAATAGGCTTTATACAGCTGGTTACGTTCATCATTTGAATCACGTTTTCCTGAAATAGAAAAGCCCTGACAAGGAGGTCCCCCAATCACAATATCTACGTTTTTAAAGGCTTCAATATTGGGTATAGGTTGACTTAAATCATGATGAATGGCTTGTGCATTAGGATGATTATGCTTAAAAGTAAGGAGTGCTTCTTTATCGAAATCAAAACCAGCGACAACATCAAAACCAGCCTCTTCAAAACCAAAGGAAAAACCACCTGCTCCACAAAACAAATCAAGTACTTTTAGCTTTGTTAAACTGCTATCTTCTTCAGGCATGAACATTGAGATCTCCAGAAAACAAAGAAAAATACTCCCAAGGGGATTCGAACCCCTGCCGCATCCGTGAAAGGGATGTGTCCTAGGCCTCTAGACGATGGGAGCATTTAATTGTCTTTTGTCAAAGCTCAATCGAACTTCAACCATTTCATCATCGTATAAACAAAACACGCCGTCAACCCCCTTTTTAAACCCACCCCCAAACGCACAAAAAAATCCCTCGACGGTTTTATACTACAGTGCTATAATTCCCAAACGAAGACAAAAGGTACTGTGTGATGACCGTGACCCCTCTCAATCTAAACCCCTTGGCACCCGCAATGCCCCCCATTGCCCCACGATCCGCCACCTTCGCCACGGCGGATGCCCTAGATTATAATGCCCAACAATCAGATGCCTTCCAAAAGTCGGAAAACGCCTCAAAAGATCAAGGCGTCAAGCAAGATCACTACCTCCAAGCACGAGCCCATCAGCGGCAGCTCCCCATGTGGAAGCGAATTCTCACAGGAGCCGTTATTTTAGGAGGCTCTATTATGGGATCGAGCTTTTTAATTCAAACCCTAAATAAAGCTCCCGCCATGCAAAAATGGCTTTTTCATGAAAACCCATGGGTTAGAAGACCCGCCCGAATCGCCAATTTTATTGGTGAAATGGCGATTTTTCAATTTCTAGTAGAAGCGGGAACCATTGCTTTGGAAGCTTTAGCCTTTTTGTTCTAAAGCCCTAAGCTGTGAAACGGATGAACTTCCGCTTACCCACCTGTAAAATCACGGACTCCCCTGCGTTTAGCTGGAGCGTGGCATCGATGTCGCTAAGCTTGTCGGTGCCGTTGAGCTTGACGCCTCCGCCTTGCACGAGCCGTTTGGCTTCGCTTTTGGATGCCGCCAACTCATGTTGAGCGATCAAATCGATGATATTGTAAGAAACCCCTGCTTCTAACGTGGCTTCAGGCATATCCGCTGGCAATTCTTTATTGCGAAAACGGTTGACAAACGCTTCTTCAGAGGCTTCTGCGGCTTGGGCGTCGTGGTATTGGGCGACGATGTACTTTGCCATGCCTGCCTTGATGTCTCGGGGGTTGATGCCGTGCTTGGCAGGATCTTCCAAAAGCATGGCATGTTGCTGAAGCTGATCAGGCGGTAAAATGCTTAAAAGCGTTTCATAACGCAGAATTAGCTCATCAGGGATGGACATGAGCTTGCCGAACATATCTTCGGCGGTGTCGGTGAAATTGATGCAATGTTCTGGGTAGGATTTCGACATTTTGACCTTGCCGTCGGTGCCTTCTAAAAGGGGCAATAGCAAGACCATTTGCGGATTTAGCTTGCTAACATCTTCGCCTTTTAACTTGGCGTAAGCGACTTGCATTTCACGCCCCAAGAGGTTGTTGAAGCGTTGATCTGTTCCGCCAAGCTCTAAGTCAGCTTTTACCATGACGGAATCATAGGCTTGCATGAGGGGGTAGAGAAATTCGTGTAGGGCGATGGGTGTATTTTCGGTGTATCGCTTATTGAAGTCTTCACGGGTTAAAATCTGAGCCACCGTCACTTGAGCCATGAGTTGTAACAAGTCATTTAAGCCCATGGGATTAAAAAAGGTACTGTTTCGCACGATTTCCACCGTGTCGAGCTTGATGACTTTGCCCGCTTGTTCCAAGTAGGTTTTGGCGTTGATCTGTACTTCTTCTTCCGTCAAGGGCGGACGCGTCTTATTCCGTCCAGACGGATCCCCTACCATTGCCGTCGCATCGCCGATAATCATCACCGCTTGATGCCCCAAATCTTGGAACATCCGTAGTTTTTTAAGCACCACGGCATGACCCAGATGCAAGTCAGGGCGTGTGGGATCCAGCCCCAGCTTGATGCGGAGGGGAACGCCTGTTTCAATAGCGGTTTGCAACCGCATGGCGAGCTGTTCGATACTGGCAGGCAGGAGTTCCGCCCCTTGCACCAAAAACTTAGCTTGGGCGAGAAATTCAGGGTGTAGGGTTTTTTGAGGCGTAGCTTGAGTCATTTTTGGGCATCCTTCATAATCGACTTTTTGAATAGAATTATTATAACCGAAATACACAGCGTCGTCATAATTCATTTGTTTTGATATAGTGTTTTATAGATAAAATGAGCTATTAGACTATTCTAGGAGCCTAGATTTTTTTGTGAGGGCGTGTACACAGACGTACATAACAGAACAAAAAAATCGTAGCGACAACGAAGAGGCAATAGAACATTTTATATAGAAAATACTATA
>JBILSS010000132.1:0-6087 GCA_044371965.1 Vampirovibrionales bacterium | reverse complement strand
ACCCACTATTTTACGCAAAAAAAGCTTGAGGGGAGCAAGGGCATCCCTGATGTCGTCGTGAAAATGGAGCAGGAACGCTATGTGGTGATTGATTGTAAGACGCTCCGCTTTTCGAGCAAGCCGCTCAATGACTTTGAGCAGGGCGACGACGACGCAGAAAATGCTCCGACAGAAGCAGGTTTTACGGATGCCAAAGCCTTGGTCGCTTCGATTCGTCAAGCCGTGAAAAGCCTAAATATGAAGGACTATCTTCAAAATAACACCAAGCAAACCCCTGATTTTGTGGTGATGTTCCTGCCTCAAGAGTCGATGCTGTCTCACGCCTTGGACGAAGACAAGGACTTGTGGCAATTTGCGTGGGAAAGGCACGTCGTGTTGAGTTCACCACTGACGCTGATTGCTCTGTTGCGGATGATCCACATGGGTTGGAGCCAATACAACTTTACGCAGAACATGGAAGAAGTCAAAAAAATCGGGATTGAATTGCATGAGCGTTTGGTGCGTATGGCGAAAAGTCTGCAAGCGGTGGACGAAAAATACAAGGGCTTAGGTGATGCCTTACAAGATGTGAAAACCAAGCACGACGGTCAACAAGGGCTGGTCAAAAGCCTTCACAAGTTGGAAAAAATAGGAGTGAAGTCGTCCGCCGTGGTGCCGAAAGAACTCACGGTGGTAGAAGAAGCGTCCCCGTTGGCTTTAGAAACACTGCCAGTTTAGTTTTTAAAAAGGGGTTGATGGATCCGTTTCATCTATTAAATACTACAATATTGATAAATTAATTCTTTTTTGTGCTGGCTATTTTCAGCAAATAGCATATAATATAGAGGACATTTAATAAAAAAACAGACTAAAAAGTTGAACCTGTGTATACTGTAGGTATTACCATTCAGTAAAGGATTCTGCTACTCATGGCTTCAAATAAAGAACGCATCGTTGTGGTTTCAAATAGAGAACCGTATTCCGTTAAATTGACGCTTGACGGCGTGGCTGTGCAGAAAAATGCAGGGGGATTAGTTTCTGCCTTAGAACCGCTGGTGAAACAAAGTAACGGCCTGTGGGTGTGTTGGGAAGGTGAAGCAGGCTCGAAAAGCCAGCTCTCTTCCGTGATTAACGGGCTTTCGCAGTCTGATGCCGAATCATACTTTCCCTTCGCTGTTTTACCTGTTGCCTTGACGGATGATGAAATCAATCACTATTATAACGGTTATGCGAACCGTGTCTTATGGCCTTTATTCCACTATTTGGTTAGTTATTGCGTCTTTTGGGACGAAAAAGCTTGGCCCAGTTACTACAGTGCCAATGAAAAGTTCGCCGAAAAAGTCATTGCCCATAGCCAAAGCAACGATCTCATTTGGGTACATGACTATCACCTTATGCTGGTGCCTAGCATGATTCGTGCTGAAAAACACCATGCCCGCATCGGTTGGTTTTGCCATATTCCCTTCCCCAACTATGAGATTTATCGCCATTTACCGAACCGAGTCGAACTGATTCGTGGCGTTTTGGGATCCGATTTAGTGGGCTTTCATGTGCCTTCCTATGTTAATCACTTCCTAGAATGTGTGGAGCGTTGCTTGTTGGACGAAGTCGTCGTCGACAGAGTCGCCAGTACCGTGACCTATCAAGGCCGTACGATTAAAGCCATTGCCTGCCCTATTAGTATTGATGCCGATCAATTCAACGCCCTAAGCTTGGGTGAAGATGTTTACGAAGATTCACTTGAGCTGAAAAAAGCCTTTAATGTGGAGTTCATGGGCATTGGTGTGGACAGGTTGGACTACACCAAAGGCATCGTTGAACGCTTTAAAGCGATCGAACTGTTTTTTGACAAGTATCCGCAATACAAAACCAAGATGACCTTTGTGCAAATCGGTTCGCCCACTCGCACGGACGTCCCCATGTATAAAAAGCTCAAGGACGAGGTGGATCTCACACTAGGGAGCATCAACAGTCGCTTGGCAGAAGGGGCTTGGGTACCGATTCAGTATTTTTACCGTAAGTTTACGCACGAACAGCTCATGCCTTATTTCGCTTCCAGCGATTTTTGCCTGATTACCCCCTTGAGAGACGGCATGAATTTGGTGGCTAAAGAGTATTGCTTAACCTGTAAAGACGATTTAGGCGTCTTGATTTTAAGCGAAATGACGGGGGCTTCTGAAGAAATGACCGAAGCCTTAATGGTGAATCCTTACGATTTAGAATCCATGGCGGATGCCATTTACCAAGCGATTACCATGCCTGCCAAAGAACAGCGTGAACGCATGAGTGCCTTGCGTGAACGTATTGAAGGCTTTACCGTTTTCGATTGGGTGAATCAGTTTATAAAGGAGTTTCACGACCATGAGCGTCTTAACCGTGAAGCCGTCCTTTCCTAATCACCTCATGGTCGAAACACTGATTCAAACGCTTCAAGCTGGGCATCACTTGGCGATAATGCTCGATTATGACGGCACACTCACGCCGATTGTCGCCCGTCCTGAAGATGCTCAACTCGATGCTGAAGGCTTGCAAACGCTGGTGCATTTGGCGACACATCCGCAGATTCACTTGGCGTTAATTAGCGGTCGTTCTGTTGAACAATTACAAGGCTTTATTAAGTCTATTTTGCCACGACCTATTTTGCTCGCTGGTTTGCACGGTGGGCAAGTTTGGGATGCTCAAAACAATCAATGCCTCGCCGAACCTGATGAGAATCTCGTAAATCTCAAAGCTCAATTTTTGCAAAACGTTTATAACCATATTCTCACCAAATATGGCGAAATCCCTCAAGGCATTACCTTTGAAGAAAAGGGCTATTCCTTTGCCTTACACTATCGTTTGGCGGAAGAATCCATTGGCTTAGATGTGCATCAACTCTTTCAAGATGCCTTTGATTTAGAGGCGACTATTCACAACGCCTTTCGTATTCAAGCAGGGCATAGCGTGATTGAAATTGTGCCAAAGCCCTTTAATAAAGGGGCGGGTGTTCGTTTTTGTGTGGATTACTGGCAGAAGAAGACTCCACAGGCGACGTTTTTTCCGATTTTTGCAGGCGACGACAAAACCGATGAAGTCGGGCTTAAAGCCGTGCTAGAAATGGACGGAGCAGGCATTGCTGTTAATGTGGATCCGCAAGAGATGCTGGCACTTAGCCACCAAGAGCGTACTGCCTTGTGGGTATTGCAGGATCCTGCCGAAATGCAAGGCGTTTTAAAGGCATTGGTTCAAGCCTTGCCATAACAATTCATAAAGGGGCATAAGATGTTGGAAAAATCAGAAGATCTCGAATGTTTAGAAAGCGTTCAAGTCGGATGTAGCTTCAAGGAAAAACAAACGGCTTTTGAGGCGTGTACACAGACGTACACAACGAAAAAAACGGATTGTTTTGACACAGAAGATACGCCGAATAGGACGCTTTCTAAGCCGTCGGATGAAGCGTATCGTCAAGCAGGGGTAGATCTCGAACGGGCGAAAGACGTGGTAGAAATTGCCAAAACAGCGACGAAAAAAAGCCAGCGTCCTGATATAACGCTCGGGGGTATTGGCGGTTTTTCAGGAGCCTTTCGCATCCCTAAGGGGTATGAGTCGCCGATATTGCTCGCCGCCACGGATGGCGTGGGAACCAAGCTAGAATTGGCTCAACAGTTGGGCAAGCACGACGGCATCGGCATTGATTTGGTTGCGATGAGCGTAAACGACTTGCTCACCCAAGGTGGAGAACCCTTGGTATTCCTCGATTATTTCGCCACGGACAAAATCCAAGCGGATGTTTTAGCGACAATTTTAGATAGCATTGCTCGTGCCTGTGCAGAATCAAATTGTGCCTTGGTGGGTGGTGAAACGGCTGAAATGCCTGGATTTTACGCCAAAAATCAATATGACTTGGCTGGTTTTGCCGTCGGTGTGGTTGAAGAAGCGAAGCTCTTGCCTCGCCCTCAAACGATGCAAGCGGGGGACGTTCTGCTTGGTATTGCGTCTAGTGGTCCCCATGCCAATGGCTATTCACTCATTCGTAAGATTTTAAAAGACGCTCAGCTCACAGGCGATGTTCCGCTAGAAAATAGTGATGCGTCTTTATATGAAGCGTTACTTGCGCCGACTCGTTTGTATGTCAAGCCCATTTTGGACTTGCTGAAATCGCAGTCTTCCGCCATAAAGGGCATGGTTCATGTCACAGGTGGCGGCTTTCAGGACAACATCCCCCGTATTTTGCCCGATCATCTCAAGGCGGTGGTCGATGTGTCTAGCTGGAGCATTCCTCCTGTGTTTGCTTGGCTAGGCAAGCACGGTAATTTAGATGCCTTGACGATATTGCATACCTTTAACGCCGGGATTGGCTTTGTGTTGTGTGTTTCTGCGGAAGAGGCGGAGTCGGTTCAATCTCGTCTTTCGACGATTTTGGATGGTGAACAGGTGTATCGTTTAGGAATCTTGGACGAGAAAGGCTCTGATGAAGCGTCGATTTCGTTTCTCAATATCAATTAAACGATGAAATGGTATAAGCTCGAGTCTTTAAGGGCTTAGACTTTTGAGATCTTTCTATATCAATATGTAACAAATGGGCATTTTATTCGATTGTTTTTATTTTATTAAAGTAGATTAACAAAGCCTCTCGCTCCAATATGCAGGAGTCTGACGCTTTGCCTTAATTTTAACTGGTCAAATTGGGTTTGCCGCTGGCTGTTTTACGAAAACCAGCGGTTTTCTTTTTGGAGAATCATTTCTTTTTTGATATAGTATAAACACTTAATTGATTAAGGACACGCTTTTATCTTATAGTCCTCTTTAGAGTTTTCTATACAGGAGGCTAGACGAGGAGCATAGATTATTTTGTGAGGGCGTGTACAAGACGTACATAACGGAAGAAAATAATCGTAGCGACAAAGTATAGACCCTGTAGAGGAAACTAAAAAGATGGCTATAGTTAACTGTATCACCCAAACTATTAAAGATACCCCCCTCGTCTTGCTCAAATCTCTTTCGCAAGGCTTAGACGCTCAAATCGCCGTCAAGCAAGAAGCTCGCCTCCCTGGTGGTAGCATCAAGGATCGTGTAGGGCTGTATCTGATTGAAGACGCCGAAGCCAAGGGACTCATCCACCCCAGTCGTAGTATTTTGGTTGAACCCACCAGTGGTAATAGCGGGATTGCCCTCGCCATGGTGGCAGCGGTGAAGGGCTATAAACTCATTATTGTGATGCCTGAAAATTGTTCCATGGAACGCCGTGTGATTCTAAAAGCCTATGGGGCTGAACTACGACTCACGCCAGCGTCTCAAGGGATGACGGGGGCGTGTGCATACGCCAAAACGCTCGTGGAAAATACGCCAAATGCCTATTTGCTGGATCAATTTGGTAACCCTGCGAACTCGGAAATCCACTATAAGACCACGGCTCCTGAAATTTGGGCAAGCACGCAGGGTAAGGTGGATGTCTTTATTGCAGGCGTTGGCACAGGTGGAACCGTGACAGGCGTGGGGCGTTTCTTAAAGGAACAGAATCCCAATATTCAAATTATTGCGGTGGAACCAGCGGAAAGTGCCGTCTTAAGTGGGCAGGCAATGGGGTCGCACCTCATTCAAGGCATCGGGGCGGGCTTTGTACCGAGCATTTTAGATCGTAGCGTGATTGATGAGATTATCGCCGTACCGTCTGAAACGGCGATTGCGGTGGCGAAAGAACTGGCGTTGAAAGAAGGCATGTTGTCGGGAATTTCTTCAGGAGCGAATGTATGGGCAGCGATGCAAGTCGCCAAGCGTGAAGCATCCAAGGGCAAGCTGATTGTGACCATTCAATGTTCCAATGGGGAGCGTTACCTGTCGTCTCCTTTGTTTAAGGATTTGTGGACGGCGTGCGATGAGATGTCCGTATTAGGAGCCTAGTACGTATTGATATAGTATTTTACGCTTCCTAACCAAAATGCGGAAATGCCACAAAACAGACGTCAACGCACTAAATGCGAGGCTTCCGAGACATTTTGCGGACGTCGTGCAATGGGAATGATGCGACGAGGTGGGGACAAAAACCTTCTTATTCACGAAGTGAATCTTCACCTTTAGGAAGGAGAGGTTGGGAGAGGAAACCAACGGTTTTCTTTCCCAAGAGAAAAA
>JBILSS010000131.1:0-6102 GCA_044371965.1 Vampirovibrionales bacterium | reverse complement strand
GGACGAATGAGAATACGAACGGTTTGATTCGTCAGTACTTGCGAAAATCGAGTTCTTTTGCTAATGTGGGGGAAGCGGAGCTTGCTCGAATTGCGTATTTGCTGAACAATCGTCCTCGCAAGTGCTTGAATTTCAAGACCCCGTGGGAGATACTACATCCAGCCGCTCACCGCCACCCCCTGCGTCACTTGTTACTTGAATCCGCCATGAATTATCCGACTCTACCTAGCATCATTTAAAATTGTTTCAGTTTTTATGAAAGTATGTACTACTAAATACTCAAAGTAGAAGCTTAAATGAATGCTGTAGATACCATTTATACTAAATTTAATTCAACGGCTTTCACGTCAACGCCGACGACAGCGACTAAACCCCCTATAGCACAGACGACTCCCACTCAAGATAAACTCACCCTTTCTTCACAAGCGAAGAAAAAACCCGTTAATAAAGTCGCTTGGGGAGCAGGTATTGTAGCAAGCTTAGCAGTGCTAACAGGCGGATTAGCCATTGCCACAGGTAAATGGAAGCCCTTTGCCAAAGGTTTAGTTCAAAACAACCCTGTAGCTTCTATTATAGAAAACGGCTTGAGTGACAGCGACTTGGTTCAAAAAGTGAAAGCATCGCAGGAGATTATCCAAAAACAAATCAACTATCGTGTCGCTGTTCGTAAGTTAGGGAAAGCTGATTCTGATTTATTAGAACCCCTGCAGGGAGTAGAAACTTTAGCCCAAGCCAAACATACGGTGCATGGCGATTTACACGCTAGCTTAATTAAAAATATCGAACACTTGATTGGACAAGGTTTACTGTACATTAAAAACAAGGATGACTATCAAAAATTATTGACGTTACATCAAGAACTTTCTAGCAATTTAAATACCGCTATCAGTGAAACCAACGAACAAAGTAAGATTGCGAAACAATTATTAGCTTTAGATACTTTAATTGAAAATGCTTTAGACACAGACCCTCGCTTATTGAAAGATAAAACCGTAACATACATAGGCGATGAGCTATCCGATCGTGGTGTTTGGGATATGTATAACTTAAAAATATGGCAAAAAATTCATAAGAAAAACCCCAATGTCTTAAAATTTGTATGGAGCAATCATACCCTGGCTGGATTTTCTTACCTAAAAAAAGGCAAGGTCACTATTTCACCCAAGCAAGCGAGTTCTCAAATTTACCCCGATCTTTTGAAGAACGATCTTGAAAAGCTAAAACCTGGTATTTTTAAAGAATTAAACAAGCTTTATGACGATCATTTTAAACGAATGCAGTTAGTGGCTTATGACCCTGATAAAAATCACTTAATGATGCATGCCCCCATGAGTCCTCAAATAGAAGCACAATGGCGTCGGTCACTTTCTGGAATTATGAAAGAAACGCACGGTATGAACGATGCACAATTAAATCAACCTGCTTCTAAATGGACTAAAGATCAGTACAAAGCTTTTATTGATGAAATGAATAAATACACTCAATACGCCATTTTACAGACGATGAACCCCGATGTAAAGACCTTAGATGATGGAATCGTAAAAAGCGTTTTAAACCTTGTTAATACGACGGTATGGAATCGTCATTCTGGAGTATCGGAGTTTGAAAAATTAAGTGATGTCGGCTTGTACCATCCTAGTTTGTATGATTATACACATGGGCATACTGACGGGAATGATATACAGACCGTCATTGAAAAAAAGCTACATATCCATAACCTAAACAATCAAATTAGAAAAGGGCATGAATCTAAGCCTTATGGCGGGTCTCCCGCTTACCCCTCTCGTGTTTTAATTGTTGAATAGAAATAAGCTTACTCTTCTAAGTAATAGCGAACGGTGGTGACGACCTTACCTTTACGCAAGGTCAACAAGGTTTTAATCAACAACGCACTTTGGTTGTGCAAGACATTGTGCCAAAATTGTTTCGTCACAAACTCAGGAATAATAATCGTCACCAAATTATGTTCGTGACGCTTTTCGACTTCGTCAATGTAGTCCAACAAAGGTCCTGTAATCGAACGGTACGGCGACGGTAAAATCGTGAGCGGAACACCACAGCCCCACGCCTGCCACTGATCTTGCAAGTTCTGCGTACCGATGTCATTCAAGGACACATGAACCGCTTCCACCTGAGCCGACAGGGTACGGGCGTATTCTAAGGCAGGAATCGTCCCACGGTGCAGACTCGACACCAGCACCAAAACCGTATGCTCAATCGGGCGGGGGTCATAAGTCCCTTCTTCAATCGGCAACGCCAATTGACGAGACACACTTAAGTAATGCTGCTTAATGGAGGTGAATCCCCACACAATCAGCGGAATCCCCACACACACGATCCATGCCCCTTCGGTGAACTTTTCAACGGTTAGGATAATCGTGGCAGCAAAGGTGACGACGGCACCAAAGGCGTTGACAAAAAGACTATTTTGCCAGTGTTTGTGCTTGTTTTTGAGGTGATGCACGCACATCCCTGCTTGAGCCAAGGTGAAGGACAAGAAGACGCCCACGGCGTACATGGGGATCAATCCGTGGGTGTCGGCTTTATAAAGCCATACCAAAATTGCGGAAACCAAACCTAAGAAGATAATGCCATTGGTAAAAACGAGTCGGTCGCCCATGTTCATAAATTGACGAGGCAAGTAACCGTCATTGGCGAGCAATGAGCCTAAGCGAGGAAATCCTGCAAAGCTGGTATTCGCCGCAAATACCAAAATAATGGCGGTGAAAATCTGCAAACTATTATAAAGCAGGCTACCGTCTCCGAAAACGGCACGCCCCACTTGAGAGACCGTTGTTTCATGTCCGCTAGGCAGTAAGCCAAACACAAAAGCCAATCCCGTTAAGCCTAAGAAAATCGTCGCCAAAATAAACCCCATGAGTACAAGGGTTTTATTCGCATTTTCTGCAACAGGTTCTTTAAAGGCTTTGACCCCATTTGAAATAGCTTCAATCCCTGTTAACGCCGAACAGCCGTGACTAAACGCCTTAATCAGAATCAACAATAAACTGGTATTCCACAAGGATGCCCACACATCAGGCGTCACGCCAATGGCGTGATTTAAGCCATGCGAAAAATCAAGGGGAATCTGCCCTGTAAACGCCATGTAAGCCCCTTTACCAATAAGGGTGAACATGACACCGATGAAAATATAGGCTGGCACACTAAAGACCAAGCCTGTATCTCGCACCCCACGCAGGTTGATGAGCGTAATGAGTCCTAAAAAGGCTAGAGCGGTCGGCACTTTCATGCTAAGGGGAATCCAGTGGGCGGATGTCAAGGCATCCACCGCAGCAGAAGTCGACACCGCCGCAGTTAGGACGTAGTCAATCAACAAGGCTGCCCCTGCCACATGGCTGGCTGTTAAACCCAAGTGTTCACGAGCCACTTGGTAGGAGCCTCCACCGTTGTCGTACACTTTAATGACTTGGCGGTAAGACACGATAATAATCGCTAAAATCAAGGTAATAAATAAGGCGACAGGAATCGACAAAAAGCTCACCAGCAAAGGATAGGTCCGCAACATTTCCACATTAAGCGACATTAAAATCTCTTGCGTGCCGTATGCGGTGGAAGACAAGGCATCGCTGGCGAAAATAGACAGGGCAATGGGAATCGCCATGCGTTCATGCTTTTCTCGGGCTGAAGCGAGGGGTTCACCAATCATAATTCGTTTAAAATTAGACCACAACATAGGGGGTAAGCGTCCTTTGGATCAAAATAGAAAGATTTTATAAAAAGATCTCATTCTCAATGAACTTATGTTACCATGGATTTGTAAAAGTGAATCCCTCGAAAGGAAAAATGCTCATGTCTCCTCAAGAACCTCGTGCTGGTGGTGTAGTCGTTGCTGAAACCCCATGGTTGGCTCGTATGACGGACAAAGCTCGTTTGGATGCCGAAGGCACGATTAAAACCTTTGATCTCAAGTTCCCTTGCCCTATGGATCAACAATGTTTGAGACGTATTGGCTTGGATGCAAAGACTTTTCAAGCTCTTGCGGTGGAACATCCTAGTGATGACACCCTCATTCCTGCTTTGCGTGAAGCAGGGGCGAAGTTGGGATAGGTTTTGTTTTGTCATACGAGAGGTTATAGTGTTTTAATGCAATGTCGGATCGGCTAAAGCTCTTCGGAAAGTCGATCGTGTCAATCACGCCATACGCCTGCGTGCGAGCATCTGCCAGCGTATCCGCCACGGCGGTCACCGTCAAGACACGCCCCCCCACCGAAATCAGCTCCCCAGAAGGCTGGCGTTTCGTGCCAGCATGAAAAATGCTGACACCTTTAGGCAAGGCATCAGGTAAGCTAATGACTTGTCCACTCGCATACGCTTGGGGATAACCTTCGGCTGCGACAACCACCGTCACCGCCTTTTGCGTCGGTTCCTGCAAGGCACGGTTGCCACGCCATGGCGAAAGATCGCCCTTGGCTGAATCCATGAGCAACGCCAACACATCGATGCGGTCTTGCAATAACGGTAAAACCACCTGCGTTTCAGGATCCCCAAAACGCACGTTAAACTCGACCACAAAGGGCTTTCCGTTAGGGTGAATCATCAAGCCTGCATACAAAATCCCTTTAAACGGTGTGTTTTCGGCTTGCATGGTCTTCATCATGGGGTCTAAAATCTCGGCTTGAATGGTGGCAAGCAGGGCATCACCCACAAAAGGGACAGGGGCATAAGCTCCCATGCCACCCGTGTTTTCGCCTGTGTCGTTGTCGCCGACACGCTTGAAATCTTGGGCGGAAATCAGAGGAATGGCTTGTTTGCCGTCCGCAATGGCTAGCACGCTCAATTCCACGCCTTCAAGGAATTCTTCAATCACCACAGGGCTATGCTTCGCTTCGGCTCGAGCGAGAGCATCCAAAGCATCCGCCAGCGTTTCCGCCACGGTGACGCCTTTTCCAGCCGCCAAGCCGTCTTCCTTAATCACATAGGGAGCCGTAAAGTTTGACAAGGCGGTTTCCGCTTCTTGACGGCTCTTACAATAGGCGAATCCTGCGGTGGGGACGCCTGCTTTCGCCATAATCTGCTTGGCGTAATGCTTGGACGCTTCCAATTGAGCCGCCGCTTGAGAGGGTCCAAAAACAAGGATGCCTTGAGCGACAAGGGCATCGACGACGCCAGCCACCAGCGGGGCTTCGGGCCCTACCACGACAAAATCGATGTCTTCGGCTTGCACAAAGTCTAGGACGGCTTGCACGTCATCCGCCTTAATATCCACGCCTGTGCCGAGATTGTAGCATCCTGCATTACCAGGGGCGACAAAGAGTTGGGGGGCTTGTGGACTAAGGCTGAGGGCTTCTAGGAGGGCGTGTTCACGTCCGCCACTACCGAGGACTAAAACTTTAGGGGTCATGTGTGGGATTCCTCATCGATTAAAGGGTGTTTCGCCCCATTGTACCTAAAACATAAGCATCGTTGAGGTAACAGTTTGTAACGTCTTTAACAGGACAAAGGTTTATGGTCGAAAGTATTGAGGAGCTTTTAAATAAAGCCTCTGTATTCCTAGTGATTTTAGAAGGATTATATGATGACCAGTATTAAATTGTTAAACCCTCAAACCCAAGAAAACAAAGAAGTCCCCGTGGGCTTTTCTTGGACGGTTTTTTTCTTTGGTTTTTTTGTGCCTTTGCTTCGTGGCGATTGGAAATGGGCAGGCATTAGCTTTGCGATTAATTTGTTTACGTTGGGTTTTGGGCAATTGGTGATATGCTTTTTTTATAACAAATTGTATTTGAAGAGCTTAATTCAAGAAGGCTTTCAAGCTTTGGATTCTGAAGGAAAGCAGTACCTCAATCAGCTTTCCGCATAGTTGGATTGTTTTACAGACTTATAGCCAAGTTTAGAGTTTTCTGGACAGTAGGCTATTCTAGGAGCCTAGACTCGCAGATGTGTGATTGTACAAAGACGTATAGTAAAAGATAAATAAAACAGGCTATTTATTTTGAAAGTAGACAGCCAACGCTTCCTCCATGTTTAAGCCTTGACGAAGCAAAGAAGTAATCGCTTGCTTTAACTTTGCCCAGTGTTTTTCAATTGGGTTCAAATCAGGGCTATACGGTGGTAAAAACAATAATTCACAACCCGCTTCTTCAA
>JBILSS010000019.1:0-20139 GCA_044371965.1 Vampirovibrionales bacterium | reverse complement strand
CTAAAAATATCCTTATAAAACAAGGGGGTTTGACATTTATTCGCTAGAATAAAAAAGTTACATAAAACATGGCAAGTCTGCAAACATAAATAAATTATAAAAAATGTTCGTCTTGCTATACACACAAGTATCTTTCATTTAGAATAGAAAAACGTAATTCTATTTTAATGGAAAAGTCATTACATATTATTTTAAAACAATAAGGAACAAACCCCCATGGCAAAAGTCGTCGGTATCGATCTAGGTACAACTAACTCTGTAGTCTCCGTAATGGAAGGCGGTCAACCTGTTGTCATCGCTAACGCAGAAGGCAACCGCACCACACCGTCTGTTGTAGCATTCAGCAAAAATGGCGACCGCTTGGTCGGTCAACATGCCAAGCGTCAAGCGGTTGTAAACCCTGATCGCACGATTGCATCGAACAAGCGTTACATGGGCGACACCAAAACATGGTCGATCGACGGCAAAGAGTGGACACCTCAAGAGATTTCTGCTCAAATCCTACGCAAACTCGCCGATGATGCGTCCACTTACCTAGGTGAAAAAGTTACGCAAGCCGTTATTACCGTGCCTGCTTACTTCAACGATGCTCAACGTCAAGCCACCAAAGATGCTGGTCGCATCGCTGGTTTGGAAGTCTTGCGTATCGTCAACGAACCCACCGCCGCCGCCTTTGCGTACGGCTTAGACAAAAAAGATCACGAAGAAACCATTTTAGTCTTTGACTTAGGGGGCGGTACTTTCGACGTAACCGTGCTTGAAATGGGCGACGGCGTCTATGAAGTC
Source organism: Vampirovibrionales bacterium (assembly GCA_044371965.1). Classification (GTDB taxonomy): domain Bacteria; phylum Cyanobacteriota; class Vampirovibrionia; order Vampirovibrionales; family JAJTHC01; genus JAJTHC01. The sequence goes on along the minus strand of JBILSS010000019.1, from coordinate 19,353 downwards.
AAAGCCACCAGCGGAGATACCCGTTTGGGTGGAGACGACTTCGATGAAGCCGTGATGGACTGGATTATGACCGAGTTCAAAAAAGCCAAAGGCATTGATCTGAAAAGCGACAAGCAAGCGTTGCAACGGGTTCGTGAAGCCGCTGAAAAAGCCAAGTGTGAATTGTCGTCCTTAGAATCGACAAACATTAACTTGCCCTTTATCACCGCAACGGCAGAAGGTGCTGAGCACTTGGATGTCACCTTGTCTCGTGCCACCTTCAACCAAATCACCAAAGAATTGGTCGAACGTTGCCGTATTCCTGTTGAAGCCGCCATTAAAGATGCTGGTTTAACCAAGGGTGACATCGACGAAATCGTATTAGTCGGCGGTTCCACTCGTATTCCTGCCGTTCAAAAATTGGTTGAATCCATTACTGGCAAAGTGGCGAATCAAGGTGTTAACCCTGATGAGGTGGTCGCCGTGGGTGCTGCTCTTCAAGGTGGCGTTTTGGCTGGCGATGTGAAAGACATCGTGTTGTTGGATGTTACGCCACTTTCACTAGGTGTTGAAACCATGGGTTCTGTGATGACGAAACTCATCGAACGCAACACCACGATTCCTACCAAGCGTAGCGAAGTCTTTTCTACCGCTGCGGACAATCAAACCAGCGTGGATGTTCACGTGCTTCAAGGGGAGCGTCAATTCGCCAAAGACAATAAGTCCTTGGGTGTGTTCCGCCTAGAAGGTATTGGACCTGCCCCTCGTGGTATTCCGAAGGTGGAAGTCACCTTTGACATTGATGCCAACGGTATCTTGAGCGTTTCAGCAAAAGATCAAGCCACGGGCAAACAGCAATCCATTACGATTAATGACAGTTCCAATTTGAGCGATGCTGAAGTGGATCGCATGGTGGAAGAAGCCGAGAAATTCAAGGTTGAAGACGAAGCTAAGAAAAAGCAAGTCGAAGCCAAAAACCAAGCCGAACAGCTTTGCTATTCTGTTGAACATCAGCTGAAAGACTTGGGCGATAAGGTTGAAGCGTCTGAAAAAGAAAAAGCGGAAGGGTTGGTTACTCAACTGCGTGACGCTATTTCAGCCGACAAGCACGACGATATTCAACGCTTGCATGACGAACTTCAAGAAGTCGCTTATGCCATTAGCACCAAAGCATACGAAGCAGCAGGGTCTGCTCCGACAGCGGCGGATGCTGACTCAGCTCAAGCTAAATCGGAAGATGATGATGTCATCGATGCGGACTACACGCCGAGTGATGACGCCGCTAAAGTCTAGCGATTAAATAGCGTCAGGCGTATTTAGCTTCATTCTTAAAAAGCAGGAGGACGACCATCCTCCTGCTTTTTTTATGCTATAATTCACGCATACTACATAAAAAAGGGGATCTTCCCATGCTTTCACTATTTGCGTCTTTCCTTGCTAGTCTCGTGAGTCTTTATAAAATCGTCTTGTTTGTTCGCATTCTCTTGACGTGGATTCCTTCACTCGACTGGCGTTCACCCATTCTTCGCTTCCTAGATGACATCACCGAGCCTGTGCTTCGTGTTGCACGAAACTTGATCCCACCTGTGGGGATGTTTGATCTCTCACCGATTGTGGTGTTTTTAGCCCTTAATGTTGTGGAATATCTCTTGCGTAGCTTATAGAAAGCTCTGCGAAAATAAAAAACACTGTCCCTTCGGTAAAATCCCATCCCACAAAAGGCTTCTACAAAGTTTTCTCTATTTCTTTTGTTACAATTTAAAAACACTAGCACAAAAGTTCCTCCTTTATGCCTTTATGCACTTGGATATAGAATTAGCAATCAATCAAACCAATGATATAAATCGTTGCTTCAAACAAAACATACATTAGGACAAAGAGGAACACAGACATGGGACTAGCCGCCACAAGCGCCCGCAAGTATATGTTGATGGCGTACAGCATGAATATTAATTACGATTTGCAACAAATTGCACAATCGCGTTTAAGACTTATGAGCGTTATTGACAAGGTTTACGCTGCCAGCAGTTCACTGGATCCAAACAGTCCAGTGGTTCAACAACATGAACAATTTATAAGCCGTTTGCAAAGTCAAGACAAACGTATTGCACTGATGCAGGAAAAAATGAAACAACAAGCGAAAGCCATTGAAACGGAAATGGCAGGCTTAGACAAAATGATTAGTGAAGGCATTAAACAAACCTTCAATTATGTGGGACAGGCCTAATTTGGAAAATGTAGTATAGCCTATGCTTTGGCTTGAATTGGCCTGCCCATAAATCTCAGTAAGACAACATGTCATCATGTAACAAGTCGTTACATTGAAACGCACAAAATATCCTTAAGATTGTTTTTATGTAAATAGACAATCCCTTTTTGACGTTGAAGACCAGCCCACTAAAACCCTCCATTCACCGTCTTTCAACCCCTTTATTTGAACCCTACCTAAACCCCAATGACCAAAGCCAAAATTAAATAATCAGGAGTTCCATCTTATGTTTGTAACAGCAGGTGCTAGATCAAACTTTCTGTTGGAGCGTGAAATTTCATTGCAATTTCAGTTGCAAACGCTTGCTTCCGCTCAATATCGAGTTCAAGCCACATTAGACAAAGTCTATAACGTCGGCGATTTGGATCCCAATAACCCCAATCTTATTGCGTCGCATGAACGACTGGTGCAACAGTTGTTTGAATGGCAAAAACGAATCAATTCTACCCAAATGCGTTTGAATATGGAACTTCAAATGGTGCAAGCCGAAAAACCCAAGCAAGAAGAAATGTTCAAAAATGGCGTAAAGAAATTTTACGATATGATGGCATAAAAAAAGGACACTCTCTATCTCAAAAAGTGTCCTTTTATTTCTGTTTTGTAGAAAACCTAGCTATTGCTCGACTCTACTTTGGCAGTCGTCGTTTTAGCAGGATCACTATTCAGCGTCGCTAAATAGGTTGCCAAGGCATCGATTTCATCTTGATGCCCAACAACAGGCGGCATATACCCATGATACATGGTTTTCGCCACACCTTTGTCGTCCACAATGTGGTTATCTTTCATCATAGTGAGCAGATTTTTAATGGCGTCCTTGTCACGAGTGGCGAGCATCACCTTCATGCTACGGTAGCCGTTGCCCGTTGCCGTATGGCAAGACGTACACTGGTAACGAAACATTAACTGCCCCTTGCCCAACTCATCGTTAGGCTTTAAGGTGGTGAGTTCAGCCCCTGCGAACTTGTGATGATTGAAGAAGCCGTCTTTATTAACTTTGTCGACTTCAAACTTACGCAAGCCGTTGGAATACATGTAGTTGTAAACGACATAAGGCTTACGCATCATTTCACGAGACCATTCTTCGGTGAACATGAAGCCAAAACCTGCGGCGAGTAACATCACGGCAAAGGTCGTGTTGAAGGCACGGGGGTTCAAGTAAGGACCAGCCAAGACCATACCAAACAAGCCCACCGCAAAGACCATCGTCATAAAGATCGCTTTTGCCATAATGGAAAAGTTACCCACACCAATGGTACTTAAACCGTTGATAATCACTTGTTGCGTAGGTTCAGGTAAGGTGAACAAGTAAGCAATCACAAACAAAGGTCCGAGTATCACGGCAGGCAAAAGCCATTTTGCCGAATACTTTAGTAGATACGCCTTGACATCAAGATCCATGGTTTTTTCACGACTTAAGGTGAAGAAGGCATAAATACCCGCCAACGCCATCATAATGAACATCCGCAAGCCTAAAGCAGGCCAGAAGGAAGGATTAAAGAAGGCGTCGCCAATGTTGCCTTTGGTGAAGTCCCAACCGCCCGAATTGAGCATGAAGGTCAAAATACCGTTAATGGCAAACAAGGTAAAGTAAGAAATACCGATGTAAATCCACGCCAATTTAAGGTGCGTTTTACGATCCAACTTTTCCCATGTATAGTAATACGCCAAGAATGTGGCGAGTTCTAGGGCGAAGAAGATGTATTCCACCGCCCAAAACAAGGAAAAGTTTTGCAATAAGGTTTGCGTGCCGTTGGGGCTTGCCAAACCAATCGCCCACCAAATCCCCACGCCTGACATCGCACCCAATACGGTGGTCAGGAGTAAGAAGAACTTGGAATGCTTCTTAAGATAATCGTAAATGCGATCATCATTCTTCTTATAAGCCAATTGTTCGGTGAAGGCTAAAAACGCCCCACCACCAATGGCAAAGTGTGAAATAAAGACGTGGAGTACGGCGATTAAACCAATCACCCAACCACTACCGATGTTAGGAACTTCCCATACTGGAAACATACTATAAGGACCCCCATATCGTTAAGAAGAGCCATCCGATAAAGAAGATGACACCATACACTGTAGCAAACTTAGAAATAAATGGAATCTTGCCTGTACTATCAAGCATCGGCACAATAGCTAAGGATCCAAAGACGGTTCCTATAAATACCATAGCCACATGAACCCCATCAAAAAACAGGATTTTAGCAGGAAATAACTTCAGTGCTTGAAATTGGGACAAGAAATACCATTCAGGCTTAATGCCAATCGGTGCCATCGCCGCAGGATCAACCTGTGGACCCAGGCCCCAAGGCTTCATCGTCACCACCAACATAAAGCCAACCAAAACCGCAAACCACACAAAGACATCTTTCTTGATGAAATCAGGGAAAAACTTTTCGTATTTGCGTTCCGCTTTAGGCAATTTTTGGATCGATTCAGGCTCACTGATGCCTTGTAGTTGAATCAAGGTGGCATGCAAGCCAAATAAGCCCATCATAGCTAAAGGTAAAGCAATAACGTGCAAACTGAAGAAGCGGTTCATGGTGACCTGCCCAATTTCAGAGCCGCCTCGCACGAATTCAGCAAGGTAAGGCCCGATAAACGGCGATTCCCCAGCCACATCCACCCCAACTTTGGTGGCAAAATAGGCAATTTCATCCATGGGTAACATGTAGCCCGTAAAGCCAAAGACCATGGCAATCCCCACGAGTCCCAAGCCTGAAAGCCAAGTAAACTCACGAGGTGCTCGATACGCTTTCATAAAATAGGTGCTAAACATGTGTATAAACAGGACTAAAATAAAGACGTTGGCACCCCAACTGTGCATGGAACGAATCAGCCACCCAAAAGGCACTTGCATGTTGATCGCCTGAACAGACGAATACGCCCCTTCAAAGGTGGGAACGTAATGAAACATGAGTAAAAAGCCTGTGGCGAATTGAATTCCCATGAATAGAGCGGCAATACCACCCATGTAATACCAAATCGAATGCTTGTGAACAGGGACTTCTTTATGTCCTGCAAACTCAACGGCGGCTTTAACAGGAACGCGTTCGTCCAGCCAATCCACCACAGTTTGCACGATATTGAGATTTTTTAAGGTCGGAATAGACACGATTTCGTGGACTCCTTATTACTTGTAATTGAAACTAGGCGATTTTAATGGTGATGGTACCGTCCGCAGCAACATCCGCCACCAAGGGCTTGAGTGGAGCTGGAGGAGGACCTCCAATGTTCTTGCCCGTATTCGGATCGTAAGTTCCGCCGTGGCAGGCACAGTAAATGACATCTTTATCTTTTTGGTAGCCAACTGTACAACCCAAGTGTGAACACTTGGCATTAAAGACGGAAAGCTTGCCGTTGGTGTCGTGAATCAACAAAGCAGGGATGGATCCGAACATGAAGTTCTTGGATTCACCGACAGGGAAGTCTTTGAGATTTTTTTCAAAGGTCATTTCTGTTACGGTAACGACTTCGCTTTTCTTAGGCCATAAGAAGCTTAAAATAGGTGTTCCACCCACAAGCAAAGCCCACAAGCCACCACCAAGGGCAATCACACCACCGAAGAAGGCACGTCTGCTAAAGCTCACTTCAGGAGAATCTAAATCGTAACCACCTTGTGGATTGTTTTGCGATTCATTTGTTTTGGATGAATCTTGTTCCGTTGTCATCGTGAACACTCCTTCATTTCATTAAACAGTTTTGTTGTAAGCATTGTAGACGGTTCTGCCGAGCCACACGAAGTAGCCAATCATCAAGACCGCCAAGGTCACAAACACAATTAAAATAGGCCATTGAATCACCACAGGCTGAGCATTAAAGAGCGGTTGCATGTATTGATCTGTATGGAAAAGACGCAAGAAATGGCGTAAGACGACCATTAACGCCACCACCAAAATACCTGCCGTCAAACCGACCTTGTAGGATTTTTCGCATCCTTTTTTAACAGCAAGCCCCATGGCAATGAGTGAAATCGCTTCAAGTGCAAACGAAGTATTCAATAAGTGAGTCGTCGTTTTTGCCGTTTGGAAGCCTTGAGGCGTTGACCAAAAGAACCAAAAACCAATCAGCGTTTGAACTAAAGTCGTACCGATGTATCCGCCTGCACCAAGCTTAATCAACCATGTGCCGAAGGATTCATCCTTCTTTTTCCAGTAAAGCCCGAAGCATCCGAGTGTTAAGGCACAGACGGCGAAGGCTGCTCCCACAAAGTGGAGGTATCGAGGAATCAGCGTTGGCTCTGTCAAGTTCAAGTTGGCTCCAGCAGGGCTGGCTTGATACAAAGGCAAGAACTTTTCAGGCGTCAACATAAGGGTCATGTTATTTGAAAAGATAAAGGCGACAACCATAAACAACAAGCTAGCTGCAATTAAAATCCAGGGAGCCTTCATCAGATCCATTTTTTGCTTGCCGTAATTGTAGATATACAATCCGTAATAGCCAATCGTCAATAAGAACAAAACAGCAATCCAAGGCAGGGCAATCACAATGGAAGAGGCGTAGACCAAAGGACCGTAAAGCACTTGCAAGAACAACAACGGCACGATGCCTTGTGTAATCGCCGCCGTGGTGAAGACTGGCAAGCTCGCCGCCAGTTGACGACCAGCTCGTGTGGCGTGGGCGTTTTCGTCTTTACCACCAATCAAGAGCAAGATCGCCGAAACCAAACCACCTGTGAGTGCCACATTCATGGGCAGGGCGTGCGTCAAGAAGCCTATAACAAGCAAGGCTTGCAAAAGTGGAACAGGGGCAGGAAAGGGAATCGGTTGAAAGTTTCCGACGGAAAGTAAGGTAGCGTCCATATATTGAGGTTCCTACAAATTAAATGTAAACCTAATAACAAAAATTATTCATTCGTATAAGTTTAGTATACATCAAAGATTTTTTTTGAACTAGGCAATCTGAAAAAAATAATTCTTTTTTATTTTGTAACAAGTGTAGCACAAAATATGTGGAAATTTGCCTTAATGCTATTGTAAGGTGCAGAACAAAGCTCACCGAACCGCTCAATAAGAATTAGGACGAGAAGGAACACGACAAGCGTTCACGAACGACCCTTTTCTTATAAAACGACCCAACTTAATTTCGTAAGACCAGTTGCAGAGATGTCACCCATACTCTCTAGCTCAACCTTAATAGGAAAAACCACCTTTTCAAGGGCTTCAACGAGCCTTAAGTGACGACACACTTAACCGAAAAGACGTCCATTTGTCGACGTGCCAAGAATGCTTACCACACGCTAAACAGGGGTATTCGCTGCCGACCACAGTCATTCCATGTGTCACGGTTGCTTAAATGATATTCGCAGGAATGAATGCGTTTCAAGTAATACAGGGTGCTGTTTTGCCCGCTTGAATCTTTGCAATGCCCTTGGGTATTCGTAAAACGCCATGAAAAACAAATCACAATGAAAGCCCAATTATTATGTAACGTCTGTCTCTCTTCTAAACAAAGTTTTTTCTTTTGATTTTGGTTGTTCTCTTGATTGTTTGTTTGATGTCCCTCACAACGTCCTACGTTTTGATGAGTTGGCTTTTATAGAAAAGTACAACTGATGAACGTATACCCGCCGATGCCAACATCGGCGTTTTTTTTGTGTACCTAGAAATAAAGTACGTCATGTTGAGCAAAGCGAAACATCCCCTCTCCTATTTTTGCAGATCCTTCACATACGTTCAGGATGACAGAGGGTTATTTCAGGTTTACGAACCACAATATTACAAAATGTAACAGAATAGCAATTGTTGTGCGTCGCAATCCTTTATTAACGTGTAAATGGAAGAATCTCAAAGATTTTTGTCTATGACTTCTTCAACCGTTTTAGTACATAGGACAAAGTGAATTTTCCAAACAAGATTCATTCATTTAATTTAGAGAGACACATAACAACAAGAGAGAGAGACATATATTATGCCTATCGGATCACCCGGTACCTCAGTAGGGCCAGGATTAGTAGATTTAGCAGGATTGAAAACTTTTGCCAAGAACTTCGTTAAAACAGACGGTTTAAGTGCAGAAGATAAAATAAAATTTGGTACCGTTAATGCAAAAGGCTTAACGCGTGAACAAGTTATGATTAAAGGCGGATTGACTGGAATCCAAGGATTAAACATCGATTTCAAAACCAAAGATGGTTTAGCCATTTGGAACAGTATTGCAGGAGCTGACGGTTTATTGTCTGCTCGTGAACATACGCAAGCCTTATTGAGATTTGACACAGGTAAAGAAGCTGATGTTCCTGGTTCTGACACCAAGTTCAACTTGACCAAAGCTGAAGCAACTGCAGGATTCCAAAAAATATTGGCAGATGCCAAAGCAGACCCTAAGGGCATTGCGAAGAACTACATCGCCTTGAACAAAGTAGGTGAAGATACCTTATTAGATAAAAATGATGCGACCTTCAACGAAAACGCTGCTGAAGTAACCGCAGCAACCAACATTGCAGGCGGCGACTTCTGGGGATCGATTACTCCTCCAGGAACCTCAACTCCTCCAGGAACACCTCCAGGAACACTTGATGCTTTATTAAACAGGATTACAGACCCTGCCCGAAGAGCACTTATAAAATCTATCTTACAAGCTTTATGGAAGCTTTAGGCACCAAGCAAAATTAACTTTTTATTGAAAAGCGTCCGACACCCGTCGGACGCTTTTTGCTTTGGGGGAAACTACAACGACTAGAGGGTTTTTCTTAAACGTCACCCTCTAAACAGACGAAGGGCGTATACTAGACTATAATCTTACCCTTTTATCTATACGAGGTCTGCCTAATGTCTTGCTTCCCCCTTGCCACCGCACTTGCTGAATTGCCCCCCGTTTTTCAATGGTACTGGTTTGTTGTCACTTTTGTGACAGGGGCTTCAGTGGGGAGCTTCCTCAACGTGATGGCTCTTCGCCAATTGGCGGATGAAGAATTCGTCCAAACGCCGTCTCACTGCCCCAAATGCGGATACACCCTTAAATGGTTTGACAACATCCCCATCGTTAGCTGGTTGATTTTAGGCGGTAAATGCCGTAGTTGTAAAGCATCCATTCACTGGCAATACCCCCTTGTGGAAGTCGTCACCGCTTTATTATTTTTAGCGACAGGCTGGCATTTCGGCATTGATTGGATCGTTTTGCCTGTGGTGGCGTTTCTGTCTACCATGGTTTTGTTAAGCATCACGGACTTTAAAGAACACGTCATTTTTACATGGCACGCCTTATGGATTATTCCTGTGGGCTTGTTAGTTCACGCCCTTGGCATTGGCAATGATCTCACCGCATTAGCGTGGATCCCTAGCTGGACGATGGAAACCGCCACTTACTTTGGACCTTCTTTCTGGTCGGCACTGATCGGTGTGGCTGGGATTTTCGGCGTCTTTGAAGGCTTAATTTACTTGAGCCGTCTGCTCATCGGGCAGGACGGTTTTGGACACGGCGACACATTGATTTTAATGGCGATTGCCTCCTTCTTAGGTTGGGAAGGGGCGGTGGCATCCTTAGTGCTTGGGGGGGGCTTGACAGGGGTCATTAGCTTGCCGATTATGTTTGTTCAATGGATTAAAGAAAAGGCATGGGGGCTTGTGTGGAAGCTTGGCACCGCTTTACTTGCCACAACAGGCTTGTACGGCTTAAGCTATTTAGATCTTTCCCCAAAAAAGCACATGGTGATTTCGCTTGCCGTGATGGTGGGAACAGCGGTATTACTGTTCAGCTTCCTGAAAGAAAAGCAACAAGTTGGCGGATTCACCAAGGTTCCCTTTGGACCTGGTCTCATCGCCGCTGCGATTGTGTTGCTCTTTTTTGGACAGACGATTTTAACCCCTTTGTATAAAGTATTTAGTGGACTTTTTGGATCGATATAGCTCTAACGCTAGTCCACCCCCTCTAAAATATGTTATAATAGCAAGAACTGTTATGATGACTCGGGAGCCTTCAAAAATGACCACTGCTAAGCACGATGCCACAAGACCCAATAGCTATCCTATTTTGGCACGCTTTAAAGATGCTCGTATTCAAGGCGAAGATTATATACAACAATACAAGGCATCTCTTGAAAATGCGGATGCCTATTGGTCGAACGAAGCCCAGCGTCTCAATTGGCACAAGCCTTTTGAAAGCGTCAACACCAGTCGTTTTACGCCGAATGATGTGAAAATTGAATGGTTTAAAGGCGGAAGCCTCAACGTCTGCGAAAACTGTGTGGATCGCCACGCACTAGCTACCCCTAATGCCATTGCGTTAATTTGGGAACCTAATCACCCGAGTCAAGCCACACGAGAAATCACGTATCAAGAATTGTATCAAGACGTGCAACGTTGTGCCAATATGCTCAAGGCTTTAGGTGCCAACGCCAACGAACCCATTACGATTTATATGCCGATGATCCCTGAAGCAGTGGTAGCCATGCTCGCTTGTAGCCGTTTAGGCGTGCCTCATTCCGTGGTATTTGGCGGATTTTCACCCAAAGCCTTGCGTGAACGCATTGAAGATTGTGGCAGTAAAATTGTGATTACCGCCAATGAAGGGCGTCGTGGAGGCAAAGCGATTCCTCTGAAAGCGAATGTGGACACTGCCTGTCAAGGTTTGGATATTCGCCACGTTTTGGTATTTGAACATAGTATTTTACCGCCCTTGTCGTGGCAAGCCCCTCGTGATATTTGGTGGCACGAACTGGCTAGAGTCGTTAATGCCGATTGCCCCCCTGTTTCGGTTGATGCCGAGCATCCCTTGTTTGTGTTGTATACCTCAGGTTCAACAGGCAAACCCAAGGGCTTGCAACATAGTTCGGCGGGCTATTTGCTTTATGCTCAACAGACCTTTGAAAATGTGTTTGACTATAAAGCAGGCGAAGTTTTTTGGTGTACGGCTGATATTGGTTGGGTCACAGGGCATAGCTACATGGTCTACGGTCCTTTGGCAGCAGGGGCGACCACGCTTTTGTTTGAAGGCGTCCCCACCTTCCCTGATGTCGATCGCTTTTGGCAAGTGATTGAAAAGCACAAGGTCAATCTTTTTTATACCGCACCTACAGCCTTGCGTACCCTCATGAAGTTTGGGGACGAACCTGTTAAGGCTCGTGATTTAAGCACCTTGCGGATATTAGGTTCCGTCGGTGAACCCATCAATGCTGAAGCGTGGGAATGGTACTTTCACACGGTGGGTAACGCCCAGTGTGCCATTGTGGATACCTATTGGCAAACCGAAACAGGCGGTCATTTATTGACACCTTTGGTGGGTGTAAATGATTTAAAACCTGGTGCTGCCTTACAGCCTTATTTTGGAATTGAACCTGCTTTGTTTAGTCCGCAAGGGGAACTGGTTTCGCATGAAGCAGGCAAGCGTTCTTCAGGGGCGTTGTGCATTAAGGCGTCTTGGCCAGGTCAAGCTCGGACGATTTGGGGCGATCACGCTCGCTTTGAAGCCACCTATTTTTCAAGTTTCCCGAATCACTATTTTACAGGCGACTTGGCTCATCAAGACGAAGACGGCGATTTTTGGATCGAAGGTCGTATGGATGACGTCATCAACGTTTCGGGGCATCGATTAGGAACCGCAGAAATTGAGTCAGCGTTGGATGAACATCCTGCGGTGGTGGAATCGGCGGTTGTGGCGATCGATCATGAGCTGAAAGGGCAGGGCATTTATGCCTTTGTCATTTTGAAACCCGATGAACCGATTACACATACGACTTTCAAGGCTGAACTCAATGACTTGTTGCGTCAATCGATTGGTGCGATTGCTCATTTAGAGCAAGTGCAAATTACACCACAATTGCCAAAGACTCGTTCAGGGAAAATTATGCGTCGTATTTTGAGAAAAATTGCGAATGACGAGATTCAAAGCAAGGCGGATTACCACAAGCTTGGGGATACGTCGACCTTGTTGGATCCGAACGTGGTGGTTGAATTGGTCTTTACCTTTCAGGCATTGAAGCCCTTGATTTTACAAGTGCATGCGGTGGAACAACAAACGGCTTCATCGGGGCTTCAAAAAAAAAAGAGCGTTACATAAGCAAGACAAGTGCAAAACCTATTACTAGAAAGTAGATTCTATAAAGAAGTCTAAAGACCGTAATACTAGGCTACTTTTCACAAACCCTCCTTGAGTTTCGTTACAAAACCCTACAAAGGCAGATTTAGGCTCGATGCTTCAGGAGCCGTGTTGAGCGGGATCTCGTTCACGCTCGGCAAGGGAGCCTTTTCCGCTTGAGCGTGCAATGCCAACGAAAGACGGGTGCTTGAAACAGGCATCAATGTGGGACGCTTCACATTTAATTCGGGTTGCACCCAGCCTTGGCAAGCGTCCCACAACGGCTCGGGAAAGTCGGCATCCACAAAGGGTTCTTTGGGGTGCGGATCGTTCAATTTTTCGATCCATTCATCGGGGAAATGCGTAAAAGGCAGGGGCTTCTTATGCACCAAGAAATACGTTTGACGCAACGCATGAATCGTTGTAAACTCTGACGCCAAACCCTTATAAGGGCTGGCATGATCGCTTTGCAACGCCCAATTCATCAATTTCATGCCATTTTCTTGATGCCCTTGGTACCACTGACTCAAACCCAAATTAAACCACGCCAGCGGATAGTTCGGCATACGGTGAATGACTTGGCAATAGCCCGCCGAAGCAGGGGCAAACTGCCCGTCTCGCTGTAAAACTTCCGCCAAGCCGTACCATGCTTTGACGCTGTCAGGGTTTTGGGTCAACGCCAAGCTATAATAATAACGAGACCAATTCCACAAGGGGAAACGTTCTTCGTTGAAGCCCAAGGCATCGGCACGGTTGCCCGCAAAGCGATAGACCCCTGCTAAATCGACCAACGCCCCTAGGTGGTTTGGCTTTTCATTCAAGATTTCTCGGTAGAGTTGGATGGCGCCGTTGACGTCTCGGAGTTGGATGAGGAGCCGTGCGTAATTATATTGATAGTCATACGCCGTGGGGTTGAGCTTTAAGCCCAATTCATACTGCGTTTTGGCTTGTTCCCATTGCTTGGTTTGGTGCAGATAATGAGCCAGTCTTAAATGAAATATCGGTTCTTGGGGGAAGCGTTTGACGTTTTTTTCAAGCAGGGCTTTCGCTTCTTTAGGGTGATTTTTTTGAAAGGCGGTTTGAATGTCATTCAAGGCTTTGTATTGCAACAAGCGTGTTTTGATTTCTCCCCAATACAAGCCCAAAACCAACAGGAACAAACAGCTCCCCATGAAGATGATGAATTTGAAAAGTCCCTTAAACATGAGCAGACGGCTCCTTTTTGTGGAAAGAAGCGGATCGAAATAACTGCGTCGCCACCCATGTGGGGGTGAGTGTTTCTAGTTCGGCAACGTGCTGGATTAAGGCGTCTAGGGCGATGCCGTGAATCGAAGCGATGCCCACTTGCTCAAAACCAGCCAACTTTTCTAGCACCTGCTGACGTTTTCGGGTGAAGCCCTTGTGTCGACCGTCTTGAACTAAGACCATACAGGCAGCGATCTGAATTAAGGCTTGCACGAAAATCTTTTGATGACTGCGAGGCAGTTCGTTCCACGCGGCTTCCCACGCTTCATGGCTTTCCCAAAAACGCCCCAACTCAAAGAGCCGAAAGCCTTCAGCCATAGTCTTCTGCACAAAGTCAGGCAAGCTCAAGTGACGGCTTGTCACCCCCTGCCTGCTTAGGACTTTCCCAAGTCGTTGGCTTCTTTATTCTTCTTAATAGCGTTATTCGTGCCAGCACCTTCCCCTTGCGGATTCGACGGATTCGCCGTTTCCTTAGTGGGATTGCCTTCTTCTAAACTGGCTTGATACGGCACATACAAGGTTGCATCGTCGTAATCTTCATCAAGGTAAGATAAGTCCAGTTCAGAAACCGCAAAACTTTCTTTTAGAATCGCATAGGTAATGGGGTCGGATTTGGTGGCTTCAATAAACTGCATCGCTGCCAAGCGTTGCGTTTCAGGCGGCATCATCTTCAACAATTCAATGGCTTTGGAAAGGGTGGGATTTTCATCGTACCAACGGTTTTGCGGACGGTTGGGGTCTTCAAAAGACGCATACACGTCTTGCAACGCTTTAGAAGGGGCGTGTTTTTCAACACCAGCGATAAGGCTTTTCGCATAGGCTTCGGCTTGCCTAGGTGCCAATTCCATAAAGTTTAGCACTTCAAGTAGGACAGGGTCGGTGTCGTACCAGCGTCTGACTTTTTGTTTGGTGGATTCGGAAGCGTTGTTGTTTTGAGCGTTCATCACAGTTTTGCCCTTTTAGATTTCCCACTATTTATTCATATAGCGTTCGATAGATAAAGTCGACGATGGAGAAACCATAGACCATTTTATCCAACGGACACTCTTAGTATAGAGTATCCAAGAGCTGTTCGGCTTCGGTTTCACTTAAAGGTACACGTTTTATATGAGCCCCAATCGCAAGCAATTTTTCATGCAAGCATTCATACCCACGATCCAAATGCCGTAAGTTGTAAATGCTCGAATAGCCTTCGGCACCTAGCCCTGCAATCACCATCGCCATGCCTGCACGCAAGTCGTGGCTTTTAACGCTGGCACCAGACAAACAAGGCACCCCGTTGACAATGGCGACATCCCCCTTGACTTGGATGTTCGCTCCCATGCGGTTGAGTTCACCCACATGCTTAAAGCGGTTTTCGTAAATGGTTTCAGACATCATGCTGACGCCGTCGGCTTGAGCCATCAATGCCATCATCGGCGATTGTAGATCGGTGGGGAAACCAGGGTAGAAGTTGGTCATCACATCGGTGGCTTTAAGCCGTTGAGATGGTTTGCGAATCACACGCAAGGCGGAATCTCCCACGACTTCCACATAAGCCCCCATTTCACGAAACTTGGTCAAAACCGCCGTCATGTGACGAGGGCGAGCCTGTTCCACCAAGACATCGCCTCCAGCGGAAAGGACGCACGCCATAAAGCTAGCACACTCAATGCGATCAGGCATAACGGTGTAGTCGACGGCTTTTAAATCGCTTGGGGAAACCCCTTCAATCACCAGTTCAGAACTACCTGCTCCGTCGATTTTACAGCCCATGGCATTTAAAAAACCGACCAAGTCTTGAATTTCAGGTTCTTGAGCCACATTGCTTAGAATCGTCGTGCCTGACGCCAAAACAGATGCTAGCAAAAGATTTTCAGTGGCTCCCACACTCGGCATATCTAGCGTGAAATGACCGCCTTTGAGGTTCGGGGCTTCGGCATACACAATACCATGTTCCACATGAATATCCACGCCCAAGGCTTGCAAGCCCTTGATGTGAATATCCACCCCACGCTTGCCGATGGAACATCCACCAGGGAGGGGGACTTTGGCGGTGCGATAGCGTCCGACTAAGGCACCCAGTACGTTGAAGCTGGCTCGCATTTGAGACACCAGCGTGTAAGGGGCTTCCGTCTGCGTGATGCTTCCTGCCTGAATGACGCATTGGTCGCCACTGACTTCAACCTGCCTGCCCAAGCTATTGAGGACTTTCGCCATGACAGAAACATCCGTCAAAGCAGGTACGTTGCGAATAATGGTTTCTTCTTCAGAAATAAGTGCGGCTGCCATGAGCTTTAGCACTGAGTTTTTCGCCCCAGACACACGAATACGCCCTTCTAAAGGGTGTTGACCGTGGATGACAAGCTTGGCTTCCTTGATGTCTAGCATTAGGCATTCTTTCTCTTGACTTGTATTTATGGGACTTTCAACTAACACATCATCCACCTTGCTAAATTAGATACAAAAGGCTTTTTGAGAACAGATAAACTTAGATGTTCTACAGAATATCACAAAAGAATATCACAAAAGAATATCACAAAAAACCTTAGATACAAAAGTCTTATTTATTTCACCTGAACAGGCATTACCAAACAGAGGTATTGATCAGGCGTGGCTTGATCCTTAAACAAAGTCGGTGCCAGCGATCCATTGGTTTCCAAACGCACTTCATCGCCATTCATGACTTTCAACGCATCCAGTACAAATTTGAAATTAAAGGCGATTTGAAGCTCATTGGGGTTGTCAAACTGAACAGGCATCGAATCGTGAGAATTACCGACGTCAGGGGTATCCGCCGCAAAACGAACTTGATCGTTAGCGAAGTTCATTTTCACAATTTGCGTACGATCGTTCGCCAAAACAGAGGTTCTGTCGAGGGCGGACATTAAAGCGACACGATTCATTACCGCAGAGATATTACATTCTTTGGGAATCAACTGTTCATAACGAGGGTATTGCCCGTCTAACAAGCGAGACACGGCATTATAGCGTTCCGTGCTTAAGAAGATTTGCCCGTCTTTCACGGCAATCGCCACTTTTTCACCGTCGGCTTTGCCAAAGGTAGAAACGAGTTTTTGGAACTCTTGCAAGGTTTTAGCAGGAATAATGTGAGCCAAGCTAGGTGTATTTTCGCCTGTTTCGACCACTTCAGTGTGACGAGCCAAGCGAGAACCGTCGGTTGCCACCATATCCAAAACGCCGCCACTCAATTTAAAGTAAATGCCACCTAAGATATTGTTAGAATCTTGCTTGGACGCCGCAAACTCGCTTTGCTTGATGCCACGAACCAAGGCATCTAAGTCCAGCTCAACGGCTACAGCAGGGTCAATCGCAGGAATCGCAGGGAACTCTTCGGCAGGCAGGGTGCGAAGCTCAAAGGTGGCGGAACCACAAGCAAGCTTACAGCTTTGTACGTTCAAATCTACTTGAAAGGTCACGGTGGACTTGGGCGGTAGTTTCGCCAAGATTTCGGACAATACACGAGACGACAGCGTCGTTTTACCTGCGGTGGCAACATCGGCTTTAATGAGCGTTTGCAAGGAAAAATCTAAGTCCGTGGCGGACAAACGCAAGGTACCGAGTTCAGACGCTTCAAACAAAATATTGGACAAAATAGGCTGAATCACACGAGTGGCTGTGGCTCGTTGCACGGAGTTCACCGCTTGTAAAATATCGTCTCTGGCGACATCGAATTGAAACATCATAGAAGAACGCTCCTTGGTTTTATGTATTGCAGGCTTGTTATAGCCCCTGTACAGGAAATTATAAAACGGCTATAATCTACATATGAAAGTAGTAAACATTTGGAAGAGTATTTTTTATTTATATCACAAACCATTTAAAAAAACTAGCCTTTCTTAGAGATTCTGCGTAAAAATCTCTTGTAAAGAAAAAGAAGCTTAATTGTATCAATATGTAACAGGATGTAACAGAATTTTAAGACGATTTTGTGAAGACGGCTTTTGTAGAAGATGGCGTACCTATCATAGTCTTAGAACTTGTCAAGAGGGAACTTCGTGTATAAATGACACATTTCCTTCATGTGAATGAGTTTTGGTATTAGACGAATCCGTGAAAAAATGTTAGTGTACTTAAATCGAAACAGCGATAAAAACCCTATTCGGTTCACCTTTGTTGTATTTATTTGATGTCACTCTTAACTCTTCCCAAAAAGCGTTAAGAAAATGTAACGAAACGCATAAATAGTTTATTCAGCGGTGTTTATGCCAATAGAAAATGATGTGTGTTAATAAAGTAGATCATTCCCTTGTGTCCGAAACAACGTCCTAATTATTTGTGATGTGTTTAAATAGTAAAAAAACCATTTGGAGGTTCAGTCCATTTATGATGGCAAGTACATTGACCGCTCTTAAAAGTAAGTCCGCAAACGTTAAATCTTTCGACCAATTGGTCTTTGATTTAGAAAACTCCACTAGCGAAAAGGTTCGTTATAACGCTGCTCGTGTCTTGGGTGAATTGGGCGATTCCGCCGCTGTGCCCCCTTTAATTCATGCCCTTAAGTATGACAAAAATGGTTCTGTTCGTCTTTATGTCGCTCGTGCTTTAGGTGAATTGGGCGACGTTTCTGCCACCTCTCACTTGATTGAATCCTTGCGTGAAGACCGCAATGTAGACGTGCGTGTGCGTGCGGCTCGTGCCTTGGGTCGCTTAGGCGGTCAAGAAGTCGTCATGCCTTTGGTTGAAGCCTTGAGTGATGAAAACCCGCAAGTCTGTGTTACTTCTGCCGATGCCTTGATCGAAATTGGTCGCATTGCAGCGGCTCCTTTAATCGAAAGCCTCAAAAGTGAGCGTGTCAACGTCCGTTGTGATGCCACGCGTGCCTTAGGCGAATTGGGCGACACTACTGCTGTAATGCCTTTGGTTGAAATGCTGAATGACGAATGGGTGAACGTTCGCATTTATGCCGTTCAATCCCTTGGTAAACTCGCTTGCGGTGATGCCGTTCCTGCCTTGGTTACTACTTTAGAAGACACTGATGAAAACATCTTGGTGCGTTCAGGTGCAGCATCTGCTCTTGGTCAAATCAAAGATGCTCGTGCCTTGGTGCCGTTGCGTGCCTTGATTATGGGTTCCGAAGTACTCGGTGAAGTGGAAGACATGGCATTGAAGTCTTACAAAATCATCATGGCAGCAAACTGGAAGCAAGTACCTGCGGCAAAAGCAGCGAAGTAGTTTCTAAATTTTGCCTCAAGACAAAGAGAAGGGGCAGACGCTCCTTCTCTTTTAGCAGTTAAAAAAATCCGTGACTTTAAAGACTGCTTATCTTGTATTGTCAATGTTTTTCATGTACTATTGCATTATAAATCTATGGCTTGTGATCTAAACGTAAGATTTTTCTCATCTCTCGTGCCTTAACACATAGCATTACAAACGTCATAAACCCTTCTTCAATTGGAGATTTCTTACACGTGTCAGGCTTTTCTGCTTTCACCAAACAATGTGCCGACGCCTTGCCAACAGTGGCGACGTTCATTCCCAAAGCCAACCGAGACAGCTTGACCTTCTTGCTGGCGTCTTCGATGCTGGGTCGTTTTTTGGTGGGAGCCATGCGATGCGTGGCGGATTACCCCACCCTAAACACCAAAGAAAAGGATAGCGACGATGAAAAAGTACAAACCTTCTCTGAACGCCTGTTCATGGAAGGTTTAGGCGTACCTGCGGGATTTTTATTCATCGCCTTGGGGCAGGATGCAGGCTTTAAAACTGCCCAAAAACTGCATCCGCAAAGTCACCCCAAAGCCTTTCTTGAAAAGCATAAAGGCTTAAATACGCTAGATATTCAGAAAGCCTTTATCTTCACCTTTAATCAAAAAATGACGGTGAAAGACTTAGAAGCCCTCACCCCT
>JBILSS010000130.1:0-6119 GCA_044371965.1 Vampirovibrionales bacterium | reverse complement strand
TCATTGCTCTACTCGCTGGGCATTCGATGAACTCGCCCACGGTGAGTGATTTATTCAACCATGAAGGCTTTGCGGTGAAAGTCGCTGTGCCGACGAAGCAAGTGCATATTTTGATCCCTGAGCTGGTCAAAGCAGGGGCAACCGATATTCTAGAATATAAGCTTGAGAAAATGATGCCTTAACTAACCAAGCCAGTGGTTGGAAGGTAGTTTTGATTCTGGAATATTGGACAAAACACGTACAATAGCACCTGTTGGTGGAGATATTTCTACCTTTTGAGGATTAAACATCTTTCCATCTATAGGTGTAGGTATATCAGCACTAAATATTCCTGCTATATTTACTGAATTTATAGCAAGGTTTCTAAAATAGCCCTTTCGAAACGAAGGTAAAACAGCTTGTCTTGCCTTGCTTGCAGCATCGAAAATGTTCATTGATTAGTTATTCTCCATTGATTCAAAGTCCACCTACATATACATAAAAACAGATTTTAGCTGTTTTTATGCGTCCACAAAAGGTTTTTAGAGCTATTGTGAACTTTTGTAAACTGTGGGATAATAGAATCGTTTACAATCGCAAATAGGCTTTCGGAGACTCCCCCATGCTAGACGATATTTTACAACTCGACTTATACGCCCCAAGTCAAATTGAGCAAAAATGGCAAACCCATTGGGACGCCCACAAACAACACGACACCGATGTTCACGACACCACCAAGCCCAAATACTATGTGCTGTCGATGTTTCCCTACCCTTCAGGCAAGCTCCACATGGGGCATGTTCGCAATTATGCCATTACGGATGTCATTGCTCGCTACAAAAAAATGCAAGGCTACAACGTGCTTCACCCCATGGGTTGGGACAGCTTCGGCTTGCCTGCGGAAAATGCCGCCATTCAAAACGGTGTGCCTCCTAAGGGCTGGACCTTCGACAATATCGCCAATATGCAGAAGGAACTCAAGTCCTTGGGCTTGATGTACGACTGGAATCGTGAAATTTACACCTGCCGTGAAGACTACTATAAGTGGACGCAATGGCTCTTTTTGTATTTGTACAAGCAGGGGCTTGCCTACAAAAAAGAAGCCCCTGTGAATTGGGATCCTGTCGATCAAACGGTACTGGCGAACGAGCAGGTCATTGACGGCAAAAGCTGGCGAAGCGGGGCGTTGGTTGAAAAACGCAACATGAGCCAGTGGTTCTTTAAAATTACCGAATATGCCGACGACTTGCTCGACGGCATTGCAACACTCGACGGCTGGCCTGATCGGGTGAAGTCCATGCAAGCCAACTGGATCGACCGTTCGATTGGGGCGAATATCACCTTTAAAATCAAGGGGCATGACGAAGAGTTTACCGTCTTTACGACCCGTCCTGATACCATTTACGGAGCAACCTTCTGCACGCTAGCACCTGAGCATCCTTTGCTTGAACGCATTGTGACTGCTGAACAGCGTGATGCGGTGGATGCCTATAAGGCATCCGTGAAAAATATGTCGGATATTGAACGTAGTTCGTTGACGCGAGAAAAAACAGGCGTCTTTACGGGAGCCTATGCCGTGAATCCCTATACGCAGGCGGAAATTCCGATTTGGGCAAGCGATTATGTCCTGATGGAATACGGCACAGGAGCCGTCATGGCGGTGCCTGCCCATGATGAGCGAGACTTTGCTTTTGCGGGCAAGTTTGGCTTGGATGTTGCCGAAGTCGTGCGTCCCAAAAACAAGGGAAATGAGCCGTATACGTTGGAAGAAGCCTATACGGATGAAGGCATTTTGATCAATTCTGAAGAGTTTGACGGGCTTTCTAATGTGGAAGCCAAAGAAGCGATCGTTGAAAAAGGCGTGCGAGACGGCTATGCGTCTAAAAAAGTGCATTACCGCTTGCGTGATTGGCTCGTGTCTCGTCAACGTTACTGGGGTTCGCCGATTCCCATGATTCACTGCGACGACTGCGGTGTCGTGCCTGTGCCTGAAAGCGATTTACCTGTGATTCTGCCTGAAGATGTCGCCTTTAGCGGAGCAGGCGGCTCGCCCCTTGCCAAGCATGAAGCTTGGCTCAACGTGCCTTGCCCTTCTTGTGGTAAACCTGCCAAGCGTGAAACCGACACCATGGATACCTTCGTCTGTTCGAGTTGGTACTATTTGCGTTATGTGGATCCGCATAATGACAAAGCCATTTTCGATGCCGATTTGGTCAACCAGTGGTTGCCTGTGGATCAATATGTCGGCGGTGTTGAACACGCCATTTTACACCTGTTGTACTCACGCTTTTTCACGAAAGCCTTGCATCGTGGGGGCTTGATTAACTTTGACGAACCGTTTAAAAACCTCTTGACCCAAGGCATGGTGCTAAAAGATGGCTCTAAAATGTCGAAGTCCAAGGGTAATATCGTTTCGCCTGTAGAGATTATCCAAGAATATGGTGCCGATGCGGCTCGCTTCTTTATTTTAAGCGATTCGCCCCCAGCAGCGGACTTTGACTGGAAAGATTCGGCGGTGGAAGGCTGTTACAAGTTCTTGCGTCGAGTCTGGCAAAGCATCGTCACCCATAAGGATGCCATTGACTTTAGCCTCGAAGTCCCTGCATATTCGAGCCTTGAAGGTGACGCTCGTCACTTGTATCAAGAAAGTAATAAAGCTATTTTTGGCGTGACGCAAGATTTAGACGAAGGCTTTCAATTCAACACGATTATGGCAAAGTTGCGAGCCTTTGCGAACGTCTTTGCCAAATACACGCCGACATCGCCGAAAGATGCCGTTTTCAGCCAAGCCGTGGCGACCTTCTTGAAATTGTCCGCACCGATTACGCCTCACTTTAGCGAAGAATTGTGGCAAAAGCTCGGCGGAACAGGAAGCGTCCACCTTCAAAGCTGGTGTGTCGCTGATGCAGACGCCCTCGTGGCGGATGAAGTCACCGTTGTGTTTCAAGTCAATGGTAAATTGCGAGACAAGGCGTCTGTTCCGTTTGACACGGGTAAAGACACGCTTGAAGCACTCGCCAAAGCCTCGCCAGCAGTGCAGAAGTTTTTAGACGGTATGGACATCGTTAAAGTGATTGTCGTGCCGAATAAATTGGTGAACATCGTCGTTAAGCCTCAAAACTAGTGCGTTAAAAAGGACGTGTATTTCATGCAAGACCTGCAAGTCAATCCCGAAAATCCGCAAGAACAAAACCAGCTCTTTCAGGTGGAAGAGCGTCTTTCTTCTGCTTTTGGCGTGCCAGCGTCTTTGTCGATCGTGGGGATTTCAACATCGGGTCAAGCAGCGGCTCGCTTAGCTGTAGCGGTGGGATGCTCTTCCATTCTCATCAGCGATTCGAACCCCCACGCTCGCTTAAAAGA
The DNA here is from genome assembly GCA_044371965.1 of Vampirovibrionales bacterium. Taxonomy (GTDB): domain Bacteria; phylum Cyanobacteriota; class Vampirovibrionia; order Vampirovibrionales; family JAJTHC01; genus JAJTHC01. The sequence continues at coordinate 2,780 of JBILSS010000130.1, read as the reverse complement.
TGAATCCCTAGCACGTCTAAAAGCTCAAGTACAGCTTGAAATTGGGGCGAACGACAACTTGTTGCATCATGCGGAACTCGTGGTGCTGTCACCGGGGATTCCCCCTCATTCGGACTTGGTCAAATCCTTGCTAGCCAAGGGATTTACGCTACTTTCTGAACCTGATTGGGCTTGCCTCAATCAACCCAAACACGCCCGTGACTGGATTAGTATTACAGGCACCAACGGCAAAAGCACGATCACGAGCCTCATTGCTCACCTTTTAAATGGTTTGCATCCGCAAGTTCGTTCGGTCGCTTGTGGCAATATCGGGCATGCTATTTCGGATGTCGTCGCTGAATCGCTCAAGCAGGACACGCCTTTGCAGATCGTGGCAGAATTGAGTTCGTATCAACTCTATTATTCGACGCATTTAAAGCAGAAAATCGGGGTGTTTAGTAATTTAGCGCCTGATCATCTCAACTGGCACGGCGACTGGCAAGCCTATATCGACGCCAAAGCTCGCTTGTTTATAGGCGATTATGCGAGTGAATACGCCGTTTTAAACCTCGACGACCCCATTGCGATGCAGTGGCAAAATCAGCGAAATCCAGCCAAAACCTTGGGCGTGCATACCCGTCCCCATGCGTTGGAAGCGTTGGTTGTACCGCAATTGTTTGTCAATGAAAACGGCGTGCTAGAACTTTATATTGCCACGGACTTGCAGGCTGATTTGGCTCCGTTGCTTGCCTTTAACGAAATCCAGCTTAAGCGAACGGCTTACCCTGAAGCAGGGGGGCATCACACGCAAAACATGTTGCTTGCGATCGGTGCCGTGTTGTGGGATGCCTTCATCGAAAATAGCCTTCCCGAACTGTGCGAAAAGTCGTCTTTAGAAAAGAGCCTAAGCTCTTTTCAGGGCTTGGCACATCGTTTTCAGCGTTTAGCCGTGCCAGCGCCTTTTGTGGTGATTAACGATTCCAAGGCGACGAATCCCGAAGCAGGGATGTCCGCCTTGAGATGCATTCCCATAGAAACGCCAGCGATTTTGTTGGTGGGAGGGCTTTCCAAAAAAACGCCTTTGCACGATTGGGCAAAACTTACGCAAGAAAAAACATCCGCCGTATTTTGCTTCGGCAAAGATGCTCACGACTTTTATGAGGCTCTTGAAAAGATTGGCTACGACAAGCCTTTTTCGATGGTCGAAAATTTAAAAGACGCTACTCGTCAAGCCTTAACGCTTCAACAGGCAGATCCCGATACCCCTGTTTTGCTGGCTCCAGCTTCTGCCAGCCAAGATGCCTTCACCGATTTTGAGGATCGGGGTCGTGTTTTTGAATCGATTGTTCACGCCTTTTTTAAGGAGCTTGCCGTATGAATAGCCACGTAGGCAGAACCACGAAACACCGTAGCAAAGGGCTATTTTCCTTTTGGGCTAGTTTTTACGAACCTTTTAAGGGAGATACTCAACTCTTTTGGGTGACTTTAGGGTTATCCGTTTTTGGATTGGTGGTTTTATTTAGTGCATCCGCCCACACTGGGGCAGAAGACAACAATTCCAAGCTCTTTTTCGTTTCGAGACAAGCGATCTATATGGTTTTTGGTTTCGGACTCATGTGGGTTTTGGCGTGGTTTAAGGAAGTACGGCTCAAGCAAAGTGTGTGGGGCTTTGCGTGGTTGACACTGGGCTTGCTTTTTTTGACGCAATTGGTGGGCGACACCGCCAACGGCTCAGAACGCTGGCTAACCATTGGCTCTATTCGCTTTCAAACGTCTGAACTCGCCAAACCTGCAATAGCATTGCTTTTGGCGTGGGCGTTGAGCGATCAATCGCATAAACGCATCGAACGGCTTACCTTTGCTGCTCTAATGTGTGCCGCCATTATCGGCTTGATTTTCAAGCAACCCAACTTGAGTATTACCTTATTGTTGAGTTCCGCCGTTGTTGGCGTGACTTTTATGACAGGCTTCCCGATTTGGCTTTATGCAGGGGGGCTTCCGCTTGGTTTTTGGCTTGTGTTTGAAAAAATTAAACACACCCCCTATCAATGGCGACGCATTGAAGGTTGGCTCAACCCATGGAACGACCCGCAGGATGTCGGCTACAACATCATTCAAAGTTTTTACGCCATAGCCAGTGGCGGTTTAGCTGGCACAGGTTACGGCAATTCCGTGCAGAAATTGTTTTTCCTTCCCTTTCAACACACGGACTTTATTTTTGCCATTATTTGTGATGAACTCGGGTTTTTAGGGGCAATGGTAACCTTGGGCTTTTACGGATGGTTGGCTCTTCGAGGCTTCAACATCAGCCGTGGAGCCGACACGCCTTTCAAACAATTGCTCGCCTTTGCCCTTACGTGGATGCTCGTGGTGCAAGCGGTCATCAACATTTCAGTCGCCACAGGCTTATTCCCTGTAACAGGGGTGACCTTGCCTTTAATCAGCTACGGCGGTACTAGCGTCATCGTGACTTTGGCGATGATTGGTCTCTTGTTTTCTCTGTTGCAACCTGAAAAAAACTAAAGGAACCCACGGAAAAGGGTTGTGTAGTATTTTCTATATAAAATGTTCTATTGCCTCTTCGTTGTCGCTACGATTTTTTTGTTCTGTTATGTACGTCTGTGTACACGCCTTCACAAAAAAATCTAGGCTCCTAGAATAGTCTAATAGCTCATTTTATCTATAAAACACTATATGCTTCCTAACCAAAATGCGGAAATGCCACAAAACAGACGTCAACGCACTAAATGCGAGGCTTCCGAGACATTTTGCGGACGTCGTGCAATGGGAATGATGCGACG
>JBILSS010000129.1:0-6137 GCA_044371965.1 Vampirovibrionales bacterium | reverse complement strand
ATTTCTTTTTGACGCACTTTTTCTACAGCAAGTTGACGTAAGGCTAAAGGATAAGTCATAAATAAGGGATTCTCCAACTAAACAAACACCCCTTTATTATAGCCTATTTTACCTATCTTTTACTATAAAATTAGGAGGGGGGATAGAGCCACGGTTTGAAAACGAGACCTGAACGCCTTGCCCGATGCTGGCGAACCCTCTTAACGGTGATAGGTTTAAATGACTCTTCCGTTTAATTCGGCTTCAAGACGTAGCAGTGTTCTGATCATAAACTCAAGAAAATACTTTTCATATTGTTTTAAGGTATCACTATCATTAAGTGTATTACTCATCTCGTCAAAAGTTGATTTGCCATGAAGAAGATCATTACGATTATCTTGTAAAGTGCTTGGATACGGATTGTGAAAAATCTTATATTTTTTATACTTTTTAATTAAAGTATATTTTTCAAATAATTTCCCTTCGTAAAGGTCCTGTAAGCTCTTCCCTGTGTGGAGATTCTTTTGCACTAACTTGGATACATAACCCAAGATGTTGAATACTTCTAAGCTACACTGCTTTGAGTATAATTCATTGATTATTTCTTGATGTAAATTGAGATCATGGAGTAATTGTAAAATTTTACCAAATTTTATTTTGTCTTTTGTAATTTTAGGATTTTGCTGTAAATGAGAATAGTATTCTTCCATTGCTTGGTGTGTAAATGCTTCAAACAATGAACAAAGATACACAAATTTAGTAGAGGTCAAAATCTTTTTTACGGGAGAAGTTTCCGGCGTTATTTTCCCAATATGTTTTGAAAGCAAGGAATAGTTTTCATATTCTGCTCTCAAAAAACTTCGAGTTTCCGTAAATCTTATTTTATTCGCCATAAGTACTACCGAATTCTTTATCTAATAATACACAACGAACCAATTCAATACGATTCTTAACTCGTGCTAAGGCATTAGAACCATTACTTTGCATGTTAAACTCAAAGTCCTCTGCATACTGATGTTCACTATCTTTTTGAACTAAATCAAATAAGGCATCCCAGTTTAACTTATCAAGATTAGGCTCGTGCTTCAACGCCCATAAAATACCTACAATAATCCCTTCATAACGTATCGAAGAAACAGGACCTTTTCCTTTACTAAACAATTGTTTTGCATCGTTCTTGTTTTGCAAATAGGCGAATACTTTTTGATGTGCCTCGATAAACATATCAAAGTCGGCTTTATAATTATCGTCTTTTCCATAATTCTTCTTATGACATTTAAAAAGATCATTTAAAGATTTTTCTATATCAAATTTGCCAGGTCCTATCTTGTCAGGAAAATTATGGAATAAGTAAAATGCTCGTGCCACTAACTCTATACCATAACCTCGTTTTAAACTTTTATCATTGATCTTACATAGAGATAAAAACTCATTTGCTGCTAATTCTTGAAACTTGTCTTTTAACGCTGTATTCTTAGAGGCTCTCTTCTCTTGAGGAGTCATAGGAAGATGCCCATAATTCATACGTCGAAAAATTTCTTCTGCAATGAAATCGATATTTTGGTTAGTGTTACTAAGAATGTGAAAAGTAATAGATTTACGTAAAAAGGTACGTTCCATGGCTGTATTAGATTTCAAATCCTCATATTTAGTTCCATTTAATACTTCTATATCAAGTCCCGTGAGCGTGAGGCTATTGTTTAAGTATTCCATAATGGAACTAAGACGTTGCAAGCCATCTATTAGATACAGCTTTTCACCCGAACTCGTACCTTCTGTGTAATTTTCTTGTAGAAGAATCGGAGGAATTGGAAAATTTAAGAATAGACTTTCTATAAATCTTGATTTTACCTCATTCGACCATAAAGACCCTGCTCTTTGATATTCTGGCACAATAATTTCGGTATTCTCACTATCAGGATTAAACCTTTCAAGAATACTTTGAATTGAAAAAGTTGTGGTAGTATAAACTACTTTAATTTCAGACTCTTTTATCGCCTGTGCTATTGCGTCACCTTTATTGTCTGTACTTAGGCTTTCTGACATATAAACGACACCTCCTTAACTTGCTTGTTGCCTTGTAAATAGTTAAAACCGCCCCCTTCAAATTCAAGAGGGTCTTGCATTTCAATGCTAAAGCCAAGTTCTGACAAACTTTCTAAAAACAAAGCAGACAAGGGAATGGGTATATCCTTATAATAAGAATCTTGCACCACCATGTGCAAAAAGGCGTTAGGCTTTAAAACACGCTGAATTGCTTTGAAGGACGCTTGCATTTGTACAAAATACTGACGGTACGTTTTATAATAATAGGTGCTAGACGCTTTAGAAGAATGGGTTTTGATTTTTTCTAAAAGTGTTTCGATATGTGAAGGCAAGCTATTTTCTTCGTAAGAAACGCAGGGGGTTCCTATCATTTTTTTTCGTAATGCTTGAATCTGTAAGTCGTTAAACCCTAAGAAATACAATTCAGGAAGTGTTGCAATCACATAGTCTAAACGAGTGCAGTAAGGTGGGGATGTAATGATTAAATCCACACTTTCTGTTTCAATCCCCTTTAAATCTTGAGCATTCCCTTCCAAGAGCGTAGGCAATTTAGCACGCATTTCAGCAGTCGAAGGGTTTACTTGAGTTTTAATATAGTCCGAAACAGATGCTAAAAATGTACTAGAATCTATTGAAATTAGCTCTTCTTGCTTCTTGACTTGTTTAATCCAAGTAGGGTTAGACGTTTTAAAGGGGTGTAAGTTCTGATGTAGACACCGTGTAATTGCCACAAATAAAATACTATGTGTAAAAGGGCATTTTACTTTTTTTAGATTGGTCGAAAGTGTGGTCATCCACTGGTGAGTTGGGGCATCTACCCATGGAAAATGAAGAAAATCCTGTGAAGAATCGGAACATACCAACAATTCAGGCAAGAGGCTTAACGCTTTTTTGATGTGCTTTGTCTTGATTAAACGGAAGTACGCCAAAGATAGCGTTGCAGGGTTTAAGTCTACACCCATCGAAGAAAAACCTAGTTCGTGTGCGACAGCGGTTGTTGTGCCACTCCCATTCCAAGGATCCAGTATTAAAAAATTGGGATCGTTCAATTCCAAAGATGTTAAAATATCCCTAACAAAATCAGGGTTGAATCCAGCATAATAAAGGGATTTAATCCCTTTTTGTTTAGGGTTTGAAAGTGTCATAATTGTATTATATCATCATAATAGCGTTTAACAATAAAAACAGTTCCCACTTACGCCCTTTTCACAATTTAAGGTCATCTAGCACATAGAGCAAGGGGTACAGGTACACCTTCCCACGACGCTTGCCCGTGATTTCGATTAAGACCTCTAGGGCTTCCATGTCTTGTATCGCTTTGGTCATCGTGGGTTGGGAAATGCCCGTCTTTTTTGACGCAAAGGGGATCGTGATCATCGGGTGGAAGACCAACACATCGTACAAGGCTTCCATGACCTTCGGGCGGGACGACCTGTACGCCACACGTCGGCGGTCGGTGGACGTGAGGTTGCGAATCAGCGTCGTTTGCTGTTTCACCGAATCGCTCGTTTCAATGACCCCTTGCAGGAAAAAGTGTATCCAGGCGAGCATGCCCTCTTCGGAATGGCGGGCGTCGTGAAGCAGTCGGTAATAGGTGAAGTGGTGGGTTTTGAAGTACAGGCTTAAATAGAGCATGGGGGCATCGAGCATGCCTGAATCCAGAAGGTAAAGCGTGATGAGTAAACGCCCTGCCCTACCGTTGCCGTCTAAAAAGGGGTGAATGGTCTCAAATTGCAAGTGTAGCATGGCGACTTTCACCAAGTGGGGCAAGTTGCTTTGCTCTTCATGGATGAAGGCTTCTAGGTTTTTTAATAAATCCGCCAGCTTTTCAGGAGGGGGCGGGACGAAAAGGGCGTTACTCGGACGACTACCGCCTATCCAGTTTTGAGACTGGCGAAAGTGACCACTTTGATTGTGCATGCCTCGGGTGTTGTGGAGTAACTTTTCATGCACTTCACGGATCAATCTTAGGGAAAGCGGGAAGTCGTCTTTTTGCAGGCGTGCGATCCCATGATTGATGGCGTTGATATACGTCGACACCTCTTCGATGTCTTCCAGTGGCACGCTCGGGGCTTCTAGGGCTTCGTGGAGCATGAGATCATGGTAAGACGATTGCGTCCCTTCAATTTGAGACGATAGCAAGGCTTCTTGCCTTATGTAGTGGTACAAAAACAAGTTCACATTCGGCAATAGGGATGCCATGCCGTTAAGCTCTCCAAGCTTGCGGGAGCCTGATGAAGGCATGACCCATGACGACGTAAAGGCGACGTGGCATATTACATGGGGCGATCGCATGCAGGAGCTGGTCTTTATCGGGCGAGACATGAATGAAGAGGCTATCACGGCGATGTTGAATGAGTGCCTGATGACCCCTGAAGAACTGAAAAACGACTTGCCTCGTTATATCACGGAGCGTCCGCAGTTTTTTAGTTTTGATGCCCTAATTTTAGACATGGAACGTGCCAACGACCCAACCGCTTGCCCTGTTTAACAATTAGGACTCATTAAATATTCGATCCCCTATCTGCATAAACCTTGTGTGAAAGGTCGGACTTAAAAAATTTGCACTTGAATTATCATACATTTTTTCCCACTTTTCAGAAGGCTGATAAGGGTTTTTAAATAAATGAAAGAAGAACTGATTATTTTCTTGTAACAGTTCGTTCAATGGTAGGGCTTCTACTGTAGGATTTGGGTTTAATTGATCGTAAATCAATATTTTAACATCCTGAAGACTATGACGATATTCGCTAAGGTCGGCACTTGACTTGAGTAAGTCAATCGCTTGACGGAGTTCTCCTTCTTTATTTTCATGTATACCCACGAGAGAAACAACGTGTGTTCCCCTCCACGGACTACCTATTAAAGTCCCTACATGACCTTCTGCTAAGCCTTCCAAAATTTGGGCAATATCATGCCCTACCACTCCCACAAAAGTATGTGCGGTATAGGACACTTGATCAAACGCATATCGACTTAAAAAATGAGGCACAAGCGTAGTCGCAAATTTACTGTGGTCAGGGAAGCAACCGTCTGAAGTGATAGTATTCCCCCAACCATTAGGCATTGCTTCTTTAAAGAACCTAAACGCTCTATTCTTTGCCTCTCTTGGAGTACCTCGTAATATCGCATCAAGACGTTTTTGTACTTCAGGTGTCTTATGAGGGGTAATGTGGTTGTAGAGTCTCAAGGCGTTTAACGTTGCCATGGTATGACATGAAACACCCTCATTACCTGCCTTCATGACGCTTTGGCAGATTTGGCTAATCTCTTTCATTTTTTTTTCGAGTGGGGAATGAAGATCTGTGATGTCTTGCCATTTTATCTCAGCCTGAAGGTTTTTAGAGGGTGTTCTCTTCGAAAATAAAGCATCCCGAATTCTATCTCTAATATTGACTGCCCAAGTAATTTTTGGGGAGGAGGGGCTGTTGTTTATGTCTCTAACTCTACTTGAATCCTCTTTATGTGATTTGAAGTCTGATGTCCTATCAGGTGGAGGACTCGGTTGTGAAGTACCGTTCCATTTAATATCAGGCTCAAAATTTTGAGGATTCGGTTTTACAAGGGATTTTCTCATTTTGAGTAAAACAACAGTCGTCCCTAGGGCGAAAACCCCACCCAGTATCCCCATAACTAGCAAGGTATTTTTTGAGGAGTTATTTTTCTGTTGTGCCTCTACATTGTTTCGTTCATTTTTTTCATATTGTTTTAAATCTGAGGATTGAGGACTCGCCGTACTTTTAAAAGTGTTTAGTGAAGAACTGAATGGCAAAGAGGGTAGGGCGTTGGCGATCATATTCTTTCCTTTTCACACATAATTGCTTTTCTAGCATTCCTAATATGTTTGTTTGCATAAAAACCAAAGCGTTTTAAAAAAATGCCATTGAAAGTAATGTGAAACTTTGGAGACGGCTTGTTTTATGGATTACCTGTAATCACTCAAGCTTCGTGTACATAATATCCCCCTTACGATGCTTTTGGAGAGTAATTTATAGTCAAAGTATAAATTTATTAGGTAGTGTCGACATATAAATAATGGTATAATAAATCCAAGATCAAGTTATTTTGAGGGGTTTATTATGAACAATTATATTCAATACGAGCTGTCTGAA
>JBILSS010000128.1:0-6188 GCA_044371965.1 Vampirovibrionales bacterium | reverse complement strand
GGACGAATGAGAATACGAACGGTTTGATTCGTCAGTACTTGCGAAAATCGAGTTCTTTTGCTAATGTGGGGGAAGCGGAGCTTGCTCGAATTGCGTATTTGCTGAACAATCGTCCTCGCAAGTGCTTAAATTTCAAGACCCCGTGGGAGGTACAGCATGCTGTGGCTTAACCGCCACCCCCTGCGACACTTGTTACTTGAATCCGCCCCCTTATTCCCACAAGCTCGTACTAGCCTTTATTCATTAGGAGGCTCTGTTCAAGCTTTTGAAGATCGTGTTTTAAACGACTTAACGGCTCAACAAGTCCCTGTAATGTCTAAGTTTGCAGAGGCTCGCTTGACACAGAAAGCAGAGACTTTTGCTGAAAAAATGCGTGAAGGACTTCACGCCTAGTTTTAATTTCAAAATAAGCGAAACGCCTTCTCCTCAATTCAAGGGAAGGCGTTTTTAATACAAAAAAGATTTAATCCAAGGACAAAATATCCTTGAGGTCGTCTAGGCTGATTTTCTTCATAATCGTGCGATCCGCTGAAATGACACTGTCGACTAAGTCACGCTTCTGCGATTTCAACTGCATGATCCGCTCTTCCACCGTCGAGCGAGCAATCAAACGATACACAAAGACGCTCTTCCTTTGCCCAATACGATGCACCCGATCGGTCGCTTGATCTTCCGCCGCTGGGTTCCACCAAGGGTCGTAATGCACGACCATGTCGGCACCTGTGAGGTTCAAACCCGTGCCACCTGCTTTGAGCGACACCAAGAAGATTTTAATGGATTCGTCTTTATTGAAGTCGTCGACTTTGGTTTGTCGTTCTTCAGGCTTGGTTTGTCCTGTCAAAATCTCGTAGCGAATGCCTTTTTTCTTGAGGTGTCCTTCGACAATTTTAAGCATCTGTACAAATTGACTAAAGACCAAAATACGATGCCCATTTTCGATCGCATTCTCTAACAAATCCTTGAGCAGTTCAAACTTGCCCGACTCATGCAAGCCACCCGAAAGGTCACTACTCAATAGCGACGGATGATTACAGACTTGGCGTAACTTCGTCAACGCTGAAAAGACGTGTTGCTGGTTAATTTTTCCACCACGAGAAATCGCTTCTTCAATCAACTCTTCACGGGCTTTTTCAAGCACATCGAGATACAACTGGCGTTGATTGTCGGTGAGATCGCAGTAAAGGACTTGCTCCATTTTTGGCGGTAAATCCTTCAACACATCTCGCTTCATACGACGCAAAATAAAGGGCGATACCTGCTTTTTCAAGCGATGCCCCGCATCCAAACTGCCACGCTCTTCAATGGGCTGAATGTAACGACGGCGGAAATCGTCGAAATCTTCGAGGAATCCTGGCATCAAGAAATCAAAGACGCTCCATAATTCGCTTAGGCGGTTTTCAATCGGCGTACCTGAAAGGGCAATACGATGCTGTGATTGCAGTTGCTTGGCGGCTTGAGCCGTTTGCGAACTGAGGTTTTTAATCTGTTGGGATTCATCCAAAATCGCAAAGCGAAAGGCGTAGTCCTTAATGGCGTTGATGTCTCGGCGTAAAATGGCGTAGCTGGTGATGACAATATCGGCTTCTTTAATTTTCGGATAGTTGTCATAACGATCCGTGCCTGTGAGGTCTAGCACCGTGAGTTCAGGCGTAAAACGGGTGATTTCATTCTGCCAATTTCGCACCAAGGTCGTCGGGCAAACAATCAAGGACGGAAACTGCCCATGCTTATTTTTCGCCTGTTGAAGGGCGACAAGGGCTTGAAGGGTTTTCCCGAGACCCATGTCATCCGCCAAAATACCGTTCAATCCGTAAGAATAGAGGAACCACAACCACTGGAAGCCACGCTCCTGATACGGACGCAGTTCGGCATGCACATTGCTTGGCACGCTTAGCTCTTCCATGGGCTTGCCTGCGGTCATAATATCCCAAAAACGCTGGAACTTTTTGGACATATCCAAGTTGACTTTGGCGTCGACGAGTTCCATGAGCAAGCCTGCTTTAAAGGTCGGGATTTTGTAAAAATCGACTTCAAGAATCTCGGGTTCAAACGCCTGAATCGTACGCCCCACGGCAAGCAAGGTATGCAACGGCACTTCCACAAAACCAGTCCCTTGCACATAAAAATACTTCTTACCAGCGACCATGTGCTTTTGGATTTCCGTCATGGAAATGCTTTTATTGCCCAATCGAGCCTCTAATTTCAAGGTAAAAAAGGTCACCGATTCATCAAACTCAAGGCGAGCCACAATGCTCAACGGGTTGCGAGACGCTTGCAAAAGCGTCATATCCTGCGGATTAATCATGTTGATAATCCAGCCTTCTTTTTCCCATCGAGGCAGGTAAACATTGTACAAATCCACCGCTTCATCGCCTTCCGCCATCAAGGCGTGAGCCTGCATGAGTTGAGACGACACCTGATTCACACGCTCATACGCCTTTTCTTCAAAGGCAAAATCACGCTTGTACCACGTCGTTTTATTTTTCTTTTTATTGGTGGACGCCAAATAAGGAGGCTGTTTCGTCTGCTTGGCATAGGGAATACGGGTTTTGTCGTAGTTGAAGTGAAGCACCAAACGCAGACGCATCGCGGCTTGATCCAACATCTCCACATTAAGCGACGGAGCAGGCGGTTGCGACATTTTCTTTAAGGATTCGGCAACGGCGGTATCGTCAATTAGCAAAATCTTTCGCAAGTTGGGTAGAACTTCAAATAAGAAGTTGCCACTGTCTTGCATGGGGACATCCGTAAACGTGCTTTTTTTCAGGGCTTTAGGCAGTTTCGCCAAAACAGGCTGAAGCGGATAAATCCGCTGAAGATGCTTGCCCCAAGTCGCATGAGGATCTAACAACTCGAGTTCTTCTAGGGCAAGAACGGTTTTCGCCTTTTCGGTGGTCACCGCTTCTGCTTTTTCAGAAATCACAGGCGGCGTTTCAAATTGACACCAGTGCATCGCCAAAGTGGTTTGACCGTTGGTGTTTTGATGCACTTCAAGCAAGGGCATCAAGGGGCGCGTTTCAACACGCATCCGCATGCCTTTTTCGTCCAACACTTCTTCACACTCGCCGAGCGTCGCATAGAATTCGTCGAAGACTTCAAACGGCACAAGGAGCCAGCCATTATTAGAGACTTGCTTAATGCGGTGTTTTTCTAAAAATTGAAGCACGGCAATATCGGCACGCCCTTCTTTGACTTGGTGCCATGGCGTCCCGTCAGGATATTCCGCCGTCATCGCTCGCTTGAGCAACTTCGCAGGATCCGCACACCAGGTGTCTCGCTCACGTTCGATCAAGCGAACGCCCACGCCTTTACTTTTGTTGTATCCCAAGTGTAGCTGCACTTTGATGATGCCCATGGGTTTGCTCACAGGCATTAAGTCGGCGTCTTCTTCAGGCAAGTTCCAATAGACTTCCCACAGGCGTTGCTCCGCAATACTCAAAGCGATGGCGACGGCGTGTTTACACCATTTTTCTTCAATGGCACAGTTGCATCGGGGGTCGATGCCTGCCGTATTAAACCGCATTTCACTCGTGTAATGGGATTTATAATTGCCTTTGACTTGAGCCACAATACCGAATTGTTCCAAGTCCATGTTCATAATTTTATTGCCAGAAAGGTGAATTTCCAACCCACGACGCCAATTGCCTGCCTTGGCTTGATTCTTCACCCACACAGGCGTAATATGCGGAATAGGATCTTTCGGCAGGTTTTGAGGGCTGGCATGATTTTTCTGCCCTTGATTTTTTTGAGCCTTGCCCCCTTGGTTTTGAGCCTTACCTTGTGCATTGCCTTTTTGTTTAGGCGCATTGGCTTTTTTACGCTGGGTTTCTTGTTTGGGTGGCTTTTGAGCCATTTGTTGAGCAGAAAGGGCTTGTTTATTCATACAGTAATGGATTTAACCTTCAAGCAATTATATTAGGTATTTTTAGGTGCCAAGCCAAACGTGTTTCCCGCCGTCACAAACGAAAGAAATCGTCGCTGGCATGAGAAACCCAAGGGTCAGCTGGATTAAAGCATCGTCTTCAAACGTTTTAGGCAACGCCTAAGACGTTTTCTCAAATGGGGAAGCCTTTACTTTTCTATAGATTAGATTCGCAGGGTCTTTTTCAGACTAAAAGCGAAACGAGCCTATATTTAGGAACATCCCAAAACATATTTTATCTTTACTCATATGATAGCACATAAAGAAAACTTGCAAGGTCTTTTTAGAAAACCCGTCGATAAATACATCAGATTATGGAGCGTTCTATAGCACAAAAGACGACGTCAATCGGTTTAATGCCATTAAGGACGATTTTAGAGACTTAAGGACACATCCACATGGCATCAAACAATTACTTACCACAACGCCCTGTCGATCCGTCGACGTATTTGCACCCTGCGGTGAATCAAGGGGCAACTGTGCCAGCCCCTCCACCAGCCCCTAAAGCAACGGCTCCAGTACCAACGTATCAGGCAAATCCCTATCAGCCCAACCCTTATCAAGTGGCGACACAATCACAGCCACAAGTGCAACAATGGCAAACGCAACAACCGCAACAGCAAATGCCTGCTCAACAAGGCAATTTTCAGCCAACACCTGAACAGATTCAGGCATATCAAGCACGGCGAGACTCTCAACAAAAAGAAGCGAATGGCATCAACAATACCATTTTAGGCACAATCGGTTTTGGTACAATCGGAACAGGCATCGCCTTAGCCGAAACCGTGCTTCCTAAAGAAAGTGATTTAAGTAAAACCCATGTTTCCAAAGTGGGAAATCGAACCTATCAGGTGGATTTGGAAGAAGCCCCCAAAGGCTTTGTGGAAAAAACCAAAGGGCTTTTTGGTAAAGGTAAAGAAAAAGAACTGCAAGTCAGACGCATCGCTCATGGCGACACCAGTATGCACATTAAAGACTATGACCCAAAAACAGGCAAGCCTCGTCTTGTGGCGGTTGATGTGAGTGAAGGCATACAAGCCCACTATAAAGTGGACGAGGTAGGTAAGTATACGCTTAAAGAAGTCCAATCTTCCAGAGGACGAGGCAGAGATGCACTTCACTTGAGCTTGGAGGACTTAGACGACTTAAAGCAGTTTGATCCTAAAAAGCTTGAAAGCTTACAAATAAAATTAGAGACGGAAATGACTAGTGGAGCTCCTAAAAAGAAGCTTTTTGGATTTGCAGATGGGAATTATCGTCAAGCATGGGAAGCTCATCGCAACGAAGTTAAAACACTTAAGGACAAGATTGCGAAGCTTTCGGTACAGCAAGCCAATCAGGACGCCTTCAACCTCTCTCAAGATCAGATCGACAAGTTGGTGAAGGCAACCGACACCATTGACTTGCCTGATTTAAATGCCGTGGTGAAAAATGCCCATATGCCACATAAGATCGATTGGGTAGACGTTTTCCAAAAAGTAGGCATCAAAGGAGGTCTTGGTGCCATTTTAGGCGGACTCGTCATTGGCGGAGGCACATGGGCCTTTCAAAGCATGCGAGAAAAATCGCCTGAACAAAAACGCATCGATGCCCAAATTGCTCAAAACCAAGCGAATCAGCCTCAACCAGGGAGACCTCCGCAACAGCAAGGGGGGCAAGGGATGAATCCAGCCATGCTCGCCAATAATGGGATGTTTTAGGCTTTCGTAGAGCGTTCTATAGCCGTAACGAATTGTAACAAGCGTTTATACTCAACTCCCTTTCGTCGATAGGCTCTACACAAGAGAGAAATTCCTAGTACGAAGAAAAAGAGAGCGAGACTAAAGGCGATGCTACAAATCCGTGATACCTCTTCCATTTTTGTTCAAAACATGCTTGCCGCCAATACCAAGAATTACAATAAAAGTTTGTCTATGCTCGCTTCAGGCTATCGCATCAACAAATCCAGTGACGATGCCGCAGGGCTTCAAATTTCTGAAGGCTTACGTTCCCAAATCCGTGGCAGTCAACAAGCTGACAATAACGTGCAAGACGCCATGAACATGCTCAACACGGTGGACGGTTCCCTTTCCACCATTACAGAAAACCTTCAACGGGTGCGTGAACTTGCCGTGCAAGGGGCGAATGACACGCTAGGGACGGATCAACGAAGTGCGATTAAAACAGAAATGACGCAACTGATCAATGATATTGATCGCATCGCCAATGGAACGTCTTTCAACGGCAAAAATATACTGTCGAGTTTTACGACCTTTAAAGTCCAAGT
>JBILSS010000018.1:0-20582 GCA_044371965.1 Vampirovibrionales bacterium | reverse complement strand
AAAATATCTGAAACAAGCTGGTATTGCTCTTCGGTAATATCGCTGGGATAAGGCATTGTAAAAAACTCTCTTGACAAACAATACCTAATTATACACCATTAACCACTTTCATGAAGATAGGTTCTTAAATGGTCGATAGTAATACGAAGTATACTCTCGTCATTTATATGAGAATCCCAGAACAATGACTCGAATTTTCAACAAGTCCAAAGCGTTTACCCTAGTTGAACTCGCCCTTGTCATCGGGATTATTGGGCAGTTGGCAGCTTTTGCTATTACCGAAAGTATGTCTATGATGGGAGATGTTGAAGAAGCGATGCTGGATAATTACTATCAACAACTTCAAAATGGGTATGGTAAATATGTGGCGGAAATGGGTAAAAGACCGAAGCGATTTGAAGATTTTGTGGCATTCGATCAAGCTTCCTTAGATCCAGAAAATGGTAAAGCGGTAACGCTTGTCTATGATCAAAATAATCGGCGTGCTTGTAGTTTTAACCATCCTCACGTAGGAGACAATAACATAGGTTGTACGGGAGGTAGTCATACTAATGCGATTCCCCATTTGAGAAATATAGCAGTTTATCGTTTTGATAGTAATGGTGGACTTGTTTATCAGAAACAAACACATTATCGACCCTAAACGACGATAATGTCTTTGAGATAAGCTTATCTTCAAGACAGGGCTTAACAACCAAAGCCTTCGCTCGTATGCAAACGACGCAGGTCTTCAAAAACATTAGAACTGCTAGACCCTAACATCGACAATCCTTTATGTAAACATGATAGGCTTACTTTACAGGCAGAACTTCAAGAGTATTTAACTTGGTTAAATGTTCGTATTCAACAGGATCGAGAAAACCAAGCACAAAAAAATCCCATTCCTGAAGGAACGATGCAACAGGAGGTTATTTTACAAGTTTTAGAAGCTTTGAAAAAAGGTATTGAAGAACCCCTTGAAGACGCTATAAAACGAGCCCAAAAACCTTAATTCTCCAAAATACATCTTTGGGAGGGGGCAAGCCGTCCCCAAAGTCGTCACAATAAGAAGAGAGAGAAAAAATACCTAAGGGACGACTAGATGAACCCGACATCCCGCTTTTTTGTGATGGCTTTACTACTAAGTAGCCTATTAAATGGCATTGCTTCCGTGCAAGCCGAATCCCTATATTTACCAAACACCGAAGGCATGCACCCACGAGCCAATGCCCCTCGCATGTTGTTCAGCCCCCCTCGCCCTCAGCAGATTGGGGATTTGGTCACCATTAAGGTGGAAGAATCCACCAAGCGACAAAATAAAAATACCATTCAGATTCAAAAAGACTCGACGTTTGAAGAAAATACGTCAACGGTGGTAAGCAATGCCGCCAGCACTTTGGCGAATACCTTTGGCATCGGGGGCTTAGCCAAATTCGCCCAACTGCCAAACTTAGGAGGCATCGCCAATAACAATACAACCAATAGCCAAGGCACCGCCACGCAAAACCAATCGTTTAATGATACCTTCACCTGCCAAGTCGTGCAAGTCTTGCCCAACGGCAACCTGATGGTACAGGGACGCAAAACCATTGCCTTTTCTAAAGAAAAAACCGATGTTTACGTTACAGGCATTGTGAATCCGTACTTCTTAAATAGTGAAAATGAGATTTCGTCTCACAAAGTCGCCAATATGCAGATTGTGGTGGCTGGGCAGGGCATTATCAGCCGTTCTCAAAATGACAGTATATTCTCAAAAATAATGAGTAAGTTTCAATAGAATAATCGACGAAGGCAATGCCTCAAGGAAATCTAACACCATGCGATATTTAAATAACGCTTTTAAGCCGCAATTGCGTTCAATGACGTCTGTACTGGCTTGTACGAGTTTACTTTTTGGCGTTTTAGTGACAGGATTTTTGCTCCCTCATGCGGATGCCAAAACGTCTATCAGCCTAAAAAACCTCGTGCGAATTAAAGATGTTCGCATGAACCAAGTCGTGGGCTATGGTTTGGTGGTCGGGCTAAACGGTACAGGCGACAGCTCCGTGGCGACTCGTACCGCACAATGGAACATGCTCAACAATTTAGGCGGAAGAATCAGCAACCCCAACGACTTGCAAGGATCGAATGCGGCTCAAGTTATGGTGATCGCCAAGATTCCTCCCTTTGCTAAAGCGGGCGACAGCATTGATGTCACCCTTTCCGCGATAGGCAAGGTCAAAAGCTTAGAAGGTGGCGTCTTGATTTCGTCTCAATTACTCGCCCCCAATGGAGAAGTCATTGCGGTGGCTCAAGGACCAGTCTCTACAGGAGGCTCTTCCGTGTCTTCTGGCGGAGCTTCCAAGCAAACCGCCATTACCACCAGTGCAAGAATCCCCAATGGTGGTATTATTGAGCGAGAAATGCACACGCAAGTTGGCGATGCCACAGGTGTGACCCTTGTTTTAAACCGCACCGATTATACGCTCGCCAACCGAATCGCCGCAAAAATCAATACCAGCCTATGCCCTGCCGTCGCCTTGGATGGCTCTTCGATTCGTGTGGAACTGCCCACCCGCTACCTCAATAATCGAGTCGCTTTTGTTTCGGTTTTGGAGCAACTCACCGTCGATGTGCCGAATGACAACGCCAAAGTCGTGGTCAATGAACGCACAGGGACTGTTGTCATCGGTAGTAGTGTGAAGCTCCAGCCTGCGGCGGTGGCTCATGGAGGCATTACTGTGACGATTCAAAGCACCAATGAAGCCGTGCAACCCAACGCGCTTGCTGGGGGAGACACGGCGTTGGTCACCAATGACAGGGTGGATATTACCAAAGAAAAGGGTAGTTTGATTGAACTAGGGGCGAATAATACCTTGCACGATTTGGTCACGGCTTTAAATGCGATCGGGGTTACGCCGAGCGATTTGATTTCAATCTTGCAAGCCTTGAAAGCAGCAGGATCCCTTGAAGCAGAGTTAGAAATTATTTAGGAGCGACTGGCGTCATGGAATTATCATCTTTTGCGGTTCCCAACATTGCGTTGCCTCCAGCGGAATTGCCTGCTTATAAGTTTAAGCAGAACAATTCACTCACACCTGAACTAGCGACTAAAGAAGCCGATGTGGCGAAACCCATGGCAGAACGGCTCAAGGACTTACGAGCCAGCTTTTTGGATCCGCAAACGCCTAAGCAAAAAGAGTTAAAGGGGGCGGCTCAACAGTTTGAAGCGGTTTTCCTTCAGCAATTGCTGGAAGCCATGGATTCGACGGTGGATCGTGAAGAAGGCTTCTTAAGCGGTGGCGAAGCGGAAAAAACCTTCCGAGGCATGTTGAATCAAGAAACGGCGACGAATATCAGTAAGCAGGGTGGTCAAGGTTTTGGGCTGGCAGAATCAGTATATCAGCAGTCCGTTTTATTGTATGACGTGAAATAGAAGATGCTTTTTAAAATCTCATAGTGTGTTTATGTTAAAAGTGTTGATTTAAAGAATCGTTGCACAAGCCGACGTCCAAGCACTAAATCCGAGCGGGTGAGCGAATTGCGAATCCCCGAGCGATTTTGCGGACGTCCTACGAGTAGAAAATGAAGCAAGCGAAGAGGTTGAGATGGGAGGTGGATTTTTAAGGAGGGGGGAAGAGAAGGAGAGCCGCAACAACTTCCTTCTCTTCCCCCCTCCTTAAACCGCCTTTGGGGGTTTGGGGGTCTTTGGCGGAGCAAAGACCCCCAAGCACCAGCTCAAGAAACAAACTAGCCAAAAGCAGAAAGTAAAGGTCTCTGACGTCACCAGCTATAAAGGGAACAGAAAAACCCAAAAACAGCTATTCTTTCAAAGTCTCAATTCTCAAATACAAAATAACTTGTAAAGATTTGTAACAATTTAAAGCCCTTTGTAACACTTTATTTCTATTCTTGACATTTTGATGTATTGTATAATTACTCTGATGCAATGTTTTTTCTATTAAGATGTCAGCTTTGTGCTGGTTTCTTATCAAGAATTACAAACCCTCCTTTTGTGGAGGGTTTTTTTTGTCTTTTTAGGTATAGAAAGCTCTGTGAAAGTGAAAAAAGCCTCTGTTCCCTCTCTTTGAGGGAACAGAGGCTTTTTATTAAGCATTGTAACACTTTGGCAACAACACTACCACAAGTGTTTTTATTGCTATTGGAAGCTCTTTTTTAGAGGTATCTCTCTTTGTAAATCGTAAACAATCCGACTATACAACAATGAAAAAGGAAAATTCTAATGGCTTTAGGAATTTCAAGCATCGGCTCGGTAGGAAGCATTCCACCCCCCGTTTCGCAGCATTTTCAAAATAACGTACAGAATCCAACACAGAACCCCAATGGTGCGGTGCCTCCTGTGAATGGGATTGGCACGTTTAATCCGCCTAGCAATTTACAGCCAGCTCCTACGGTGGGGCAAGGTCTTGGCGGAAACGTCGGTAATACAGGGAATGCCCAAGGTCAAGGTAGCTTGACGGATACACTGGCTTTCAACAATCAACCCACGCATACCTTTGCAATGTGGGGTCACGAGTTTTTCTTCAATCCTCAATTTCAAGACAAAACCGAAGCCGTCGACGTCAATGGGGTGAAGGCTCCAGAAGCAACAAAAGCAGGCGTTCAAGCACATGAAGATGCTCACTATGAAACGGCTGCTCGCTACGGCATTAAAACAGGACCACCCGTTGTCGAAATGCAAAACGGCATGACAAGCGGTGGACATGTAAGCCTTCAAACCGAAGAATTCAACCAAGCCCGTGCCTTACAAGAAGGCAAACCTTACTTAGATGACTTTAAATACCGCATGGGTGAAGGCTTAATTGAATCCGCCATTGCCCCTGAAAAAGCGGGATTGTCTCACGGTTATGGTGAACTTTCTGGCATGGATGGCGACTTGGGCGTCAAGTTACTTGGCGAACAAAACTTAGCGAAAGTCGCTGCTTTTGAAGCCACCAATCAAGGTAAAGCCTTGACGGCGGTTAAAGAAAAACCGTCTCAAGCGGCACAAGAACAGTTGGCGATGATTGGAAGTCATCCTGATTTGTTGCAAGCCTTCCAGAACGGTATCATCAGCTAGAACAGGCTTCCTGTCCCCTCTCCTAATTTTAGGAGAGGGAAGAGAACGTCTTAAGACGTTCGAGGGTGAGGTTAAACCCTAGACGCTGTTTGTGAGTTTAACCGCCCACTAACCCCCTCCTAAAATTAGGAGGGGGGACAAGAAAGAGAGGGTTGAAAAACCCTCTCTTCACGTTTTATGAAAGAATACAGCGAAAGACTAGGCGTCTGTCGGGGTCTCTTCTTTAGCGATGTCTTCGGCTTCTGCTTCAGCGGTGGCTTCTTCAACCACTTCAGCCACTTCGGCTTCTGCTTCAGCAACAGCTTCTTCAAGCACTTCAGCTTCCGCTTCTTCAGCAATGGCTTCAGCCGTTTCAACTTCAGCAATCACATCTTCAACAGCAACTTCTTCAGCGACTTTTTCTTTCACTTGGTTGGCTTCACCCAAGTGTTCTTTTTTGGCTTTTTTAGGCAATTGAATCAAAGACCCATCTTCAGGAGCCAACGTCGCTAAGTAAGCAACCGTTTCCGAAGGCTGAGCCCCTTTAGCGATCCAAGCATTCAAGGATTCTTTGTTCAATTTCAATTCTTTCGACATGGGGTTGTAGTAACCCAACTCTTCAATGGGGCGACCGTTACGGCGATCCCGCTTGTTCATGACGACGATTCTGTAAAAAGGACTTTTTTTGCGTCCTAGGCGTTTTAAACGAATACGAACCATTTGGGTGTATTTCCTTTATAAATGTAAAATTGTTGCATATTGTGATTCCGTTAGACGTTAAAAGGCGTCTTGCCGATGCGACGTTTTTACCGCAGGGGCTAGGCATTCACGAGGGGGGAATAATGCTCATTCTACTTTAACGCATCCATAGTAAAACGCAAGGGGGGATTTTCTCCTTGTTTGAAAATTAACACGCTCATTATTGACCTAGATTCTTGTCCTGTTATAATTCAGCAGTATCTTGTAGATACCTGTTTTATACAACCAATGTTATCAACAATCGATTCAATTTCAATGTAAATGAAGGAATACTATATGAAACTCGCCCCAGTCACGGTGCGTTCTCAAGCGGTTGAGACGTCCCCTTTTCAAGGTCAGCCTCTCCCTAAATTGCCAGCCTTGCCTCACAAACACCAGCGTCAAGGAAAGGATTTGTTACACCTTATTTTCGATTTTGACGAAACACTTAGTGTGAAAACTATGCAGCATGGTAAGAAATATCGTAAAAAATACAAGGGTTTACTTGCTCAACTGGGCTTTAAAAATCCTGATGATTTTTGGAATCTTAGGGACAAAAGAAAAAAGAGAACAGGGGAAGGTCCTATTGAGGCTTATATGAATGAACTGCTTCATGTGGCAAAGAAAAGTGAATTGAAAAACGTTTTGACGCCTGCCAATCTGCATAGCCTCGGGCAAAGTATCCCCTTGGCACCCAATGTACCTTTCTTTATGCCACGACTTCAGCTACTCGCTAAAAATTCTGGTATTGAACTTGATTTTCACATTGTTTCTAGTGGTATTGAAGAAATGATAAAGGGCAATTCTGTAGCGGACTATGTTAAATCAATTCGTGCCAATCGGTTTAAGTACAACCGAAATCAACAAGCCAAAGGACTTGATCAAATCATTGAAGCTTCTGACAAAGTACACCATATCAAAGAAATTTTAAAGGAACCCAAGTTAATTTTGCCACCCATTTATATTGGAGATAGCCCCAGTAGCGATGGACCTGCTTTTGAGTACGTTCAACATAAACTGGGTGGAAAGAGTATTCTCGTTTACGATCCTACAAAGCCAAATAAGGTCGCAAAAGCAGAAGAGGCTCTGGAAGAAGCCTTGGTGAACAGTATTCATCCTCGTAATTATCAAGCGGGGACTTCATTGATGAATCACTTAGGAGAGATTATTGAAACCCATGCCAAAGCAGAAGACAGTAAGCCTAAGCTCATTCTTTTAAGCTAAACACCGTATTTCTTTTAAAACAAGGGATGCCCCACGGGCATCCCTTGTTTGTGTTGATCCTATACTGTTTTCAATAATGAAGCAGGCAGTAGACGATTCTATAGAAAGCCCCTTTCGCAGAGCTTTCTATATTTGGTATGAAATACTTGCATTCTATTGTTTTGCTAGTATCGTAATATATAAGATGCACACGATTTTTTAGGTTCCGTGTGTGAATACATAAAGGTATGCTAACGCATGATGATCTCCCAAACGCTTGATGCCCCTGTGGTTTTTGATATTCCCGATTTTGACGACGATGCCAGTGATTATGAACTCTCGACGTCGCCTTCCCTACTCGAAACGCCTGAAGGCTTTCGTTCAGGCTTTGTCGCCTTGCTTGGTCGCCCGAATGTGGGCAAATCTACCTTGTTAAACCAGCTGATTGGCGAAAAGCTCGCCATTTGCTCCCCTGTCATGCAAACGACTCGTCACCGTATTCGTGGGGTCGTCACTCGTGCGGATGCTCAGCTCGTGATTTTGGACACCCCAGGTTTTTCCAAACCCATTGATGAACTCGGCACCTTTTTAGTCAAAGAAGGCTATGCCGCCTTAAAAGAAGCCGATGTCTTGTTTTGTGTCATGGATATTACATCCGCACCGGGTAAAGGCGATGCGTGGATCGTCGAACAAGCCGTTCGGAGCAAACGCCCTGTGTACTTGATTTTAAATAAAGTCGACAGGCTTACAGGCAACCCTGCTTTGTATGACGAACGCACGAAAGCGTATCAACAATTGTTTCTAACGGCAAAAGGCATTTATAAGCGATGCTTGCATACATCGGCTAAAACAGGCAAGCAAAAAGCTGTGTTGGTTGAAGCGATGTTTGAATCCTTGCCAGCAGGCCCGAAGTATTATGAAGATGATACTTTGACGGATCAGCGGATGCGTGAAATGGTCGCTGAACTTGTGCGTGAGCAAGTCTTGCTCAATACGCAGGACGAAATCCCCCATTCGGTCGCGATTGGTGTGGATGTTTTTGATGAAACGCATGAGAAGATGCCTCACATTTATGTGACCTTGTATGTGAACCGCAAATCACAACGAGGCATGTTGATTGGCAAGGAAGGTTCTATGATTCGCCTGATTGGTGAAAAGGCTCGTACGAAGGTGGAACGTCTCTTAGGGGAGCAGGTCTTTTTGAAATTGGATGTCAAAGTCAAAGAAAACTGGCGTAAGGACACCAAGTTTCTACAGAGCATCAACTTAGCCATGCCAAAGTAGCTCTTTTGTCTTGTTCCCTCTCCTTGAGGAGAGGGCTAGGGAGAGGGGGGGGATGCCTAGAACCCAGTGTTAACATCTACTCCCCACCCCAACCCTCCCCTTAAAGGGGAGGGGGTAAGACTTTTTGACGTCTCCATTAAAAAAGGGAGTGCCTTGAAGTGGCCTTGGTGATTGGTCGAATACATTATAGAGAGTCTGTTCTCTATCAATCGGAGGTCCCCCCCTATGCAAGCCCAGCAACCCCAACAACAGCAAGGTCCACCGCCTGCGGTATTGGTATTCTTGAAGTCTTTAGCCACGCCCTTGGTGCTTTACACCCCAAACGTGCAAGAGACCTTTACGGATATTAAAGACGCCATGAAAAACGCCAAGCCTGCTACTCCTAAGCTGATTGAAAAAGAAACGCTCGGGCCTTTGAAGATCGTATTTTTTTGGGACACTGAAATCGCAGGAGCCGCCTTGCAAATGGATATGGGTCAACCTCCACCGCCCCCTCCTCCCCCTTCGCCAGGCACTCGTTTAGCGGTAAACCCCTTGAATAAGGGAGGGCTTATGCCACCTGCTCCGCCTTCTTCGCCGTTGAAAAAATAAGAAAAGTTCCCCTATTATACTGATTTTTCACCTAAAGCCCTCTGCTAAAGTAGAGGGCTTTAGTACAATACAGAAATATAAAATGATAGGATGCTTTCATGTTCAACACGCCGTTTCGCCACAAGTCTTTTCTTATAACAGTATTGCTTTTGGGCGTTTTAGGGACGTCCCTACCCCTCGCATTTTCAGCGGATTATGATCTCGCCACTTTAAAGACGGTACTGGTGAAATTGCATCTACGCTATGAAGAAAGCGTCAAAACTAATGTTCAATTAACCCAGCAAGTACAACAACTCAAAGCTCAATTAAAAGCGTCCCCACAGGTGACTTCATCAGCCTATACCTTGCCTGCCAGCAAAGGCATGAGTCTTGTGCCACAAAGCACGCTTAATTTGCAAAGCCAGCTTGCTCAATTGCAAGATGAAAACAAAGCCTTGAAACAACGTGTGCAAAGTGCCAGCTCGCCTCCTTCAAGCGATGCTCGTTTGACTCAAGCTCACCAAGAAATACAAAAAGCGGTGTCGACCATTCAAGATCAACAACGGCAGATCGCAAGTCTAAGTGAACGGATTGAAGCCTTGCAGTCCCTGCAAGTCACTGCCCCCGTTACTTTAAATGGTAAAAATGCCACGGTTGCGATGAATCCCACAAAGGGGTCTTCTCAAGACGGTACGCTTGGTGGAGCCGCTGTCAATATCACCCCCCTTTCGGTGCAAGTGGTGACGATGGTGAATCAAGCCAGTGAACTGCGTAAGCAGGGTAAGTGGGAAGCGGCTCAAGCGATTTTGCTTAAGGCGTCTGCTTTGGCTCCTGAAGAAGCGACGGTGTATTATAATTTAGGCAACACGTATGCAGGACAAAATAAGTTAAATGAAGCGGTGGGGGCTTATACCAAAGCGATTTCGCTTAAGAGCGAGTTTGCTCAAGCGTATTACAATTTAGGCGTGGTCTACCAGCGTTTGGAAGATCCCGTGCAAGCCAAGAAGTATCTTAACTTGTATTTGAACCTAGAACCAACTTGTTCCAACAGGGCGGATGTGGAAGCCTTGATTCAGTCAATGTAATCCTTAATAATTGTAACGCTATAAATGGCTAGGGGTTGATTTTCGTTTATTTGTGTTATTATTTTTAGTATCATCGTATTGTTGATGTTAAAATATACGTCAAACAATACTCGTACAAAGATTTACAGCTTAGAATGGAGCAATATACATGGACGTTATTTTACTTAAATCGGTTGAAAACTTAGGCGAACAAGGCGATGTTGTTCGTGTGTCAGACGGTCATGCTCGCAACATGTTATTCCCTCGTAACATGGCGGTATTCGCTTCTGAAGGGGCTTTGCGTCATCAGAAAAGTCGCCTAGAAACCATTGAGCGTCAAGCCAAAAAACGCATTGCTGAAGATCAAGCCGTTGCGTCTAAAATTGAAGCCATTAGCCCAGTCATCATTAAAGCCGCTGTTGGTGAAGAAGGTAAATTGTTCGGTACAATTACCCCAAAAGAATTGGGACGCATCTTGACTGAAAAGGCTGGTCTTGAAGTGGATCGTCGTCACTTGACCATTGAACGCCCCTTGAATCGTGTAGGTGCGTATGATGTAAGCTACCGTCTTTCCAGCTTTGTTGAAGCCAAATTGGTGGTTGAAATCCAAGCAGGCGAAGAAGCTTAGTCTTCTCATTAGATTTAAAGCAAAGCCTCCTTGTGGTAAGGAGGCTTTACTAATGAAATCCATAGTGAGCCTGTAGTCACTTTTATAGTTTTCTATACAGGTGGCTAGACGAGGAACCTAGATTATTTTGTGAGGGCGTGTAGTGTGAGACCTACATAACGGAACAAAATAATCGTAGCGACAAAGTATAGACCCTGTAGAGGAAATTATAAAGGTGAGTTTAACGTCTTTACTCGGAGGAATCCTCCCTTTTCAAATTGATCGACTCGTCGTCGGACTCGGCAACCCCGGTGCCGATTATGAAGAAACGCCTCACAACATCGGCTTTCAAACCCTCGATGCTTTGGCTCAAGCTTGGGGAATCAAGTACAAAGTCCACAAAAAACTCCAAGCCCAAGTCGGTGTAGGACGCTTTAATGGGGAACGTGTTTTATTGGTCAAACCCTTAACTTACATGAATCTTTCAGGCAATGCGGTGGCTCCCTTGATGAAAGTTTACG
Organism: Vampirovibrionales bacterium; assembly: GCA_044371965.1. Lineage (GTDB taxonomy): Bacteria > Cyanobacteriota > Vampirovibrionia > Vampirovibrionales > JAJTHC01 > JAJTHC01. Next base: position 9,578 of record JBILSS010000018.1, on the reverse strand, counting down.
ATTTACCCACAAGCCATTTACTGGTGCTGGTGGATGAAATTAACTTGGGGTTCGGAAGCTTACGGGTGCGTCCCAAAGGCAGTGCGGGTGGTCAAAACGGTATGAAGCACATTATTCAATCCTTAGGCAATCAGCAGGATTTTACTCGTCTGCGATTGGGGATTGGACCTCAGCCAGAAGGCGTGGCACTCGAAGATTTTGTGTTGAAGCCTTATAGTGCCGAACAACGTGAACAACTGCCGAAGATTTGCGAAACGGCGGTGGCTTGTGTGGAATCACTATTAACAGTAGGCATTGCCACGACGCAAAACCTCTTTAATCGCTAGGGGATGCCTTTCTCTTTTTTCATGTTAGAATATAACCATATCCTATGAGAGAAGTTGGGACACTATGTTTCTTTTTCGTTGCTTGCCATTACTCACCCTCCTAAGCGTCAGTCTTGTTTTGGCAGGAATGCCTTCGGGTCAGGCAGCATGGTTTCAAAAGAAAAAGCCCTTGCCTTTGGCGCCTGTTGAAAAAGCATCTTCAAGCACCTTGCCTTCTAAAGAAAAAGGTAACGACACCAAAGATTCGAACCAAACAGGCTTGGCTCAGCTTGAACCTTTAGAAACAAAAAATGAGCTTCCTGAAGACAAAAAAAAACAGCTGGATATTAGTAGCGATACCCTCACTTACGACGACAAGCTAAAAGCCTATATCCTGATTGGGCATGTCCACATGATGGTTGAAGATCAAAACGCCGTGTTGGATGCCGATAAAGTTACCTATCAACCCGAACTAGATATTGTTGTCGCCGAAGGCAACGTCAAGCTTGTTAAAGACGGCAGTACCACCGAAGGGGCTTATTTACGGGTTCGCCTAGACGGTCAAACCGCTTTGTTGAATGATTCCACGGTGAGCTTGGGTTTTGTTCGCTTGCGTGCCAAAACCGTTTTGGGTCGTCCTGATATGACGCATATGAAAGAGGGGGCTTTATTGATGGTGCCTCGTCAAGCCTTTGAACAAAGCCGTTCGCGGTCAGGCACTCGCTTTGTGGGAGGCAACGCCGTCAACGGCATCGTCGTTCAAGCAGGCTTTAACCCTTATGGCCTTAATTCCAAGCGAACACAACGCTTTGTAGATGCCGACAACCTGCGAGCAAACCCCTTAGAAGAAGCCCAGCAGTTTTTAAACGCCCTAACTCGAAAGGGTTTTGATACATCGGAAGTGGCACTCAATCGTGAAGAGAAGCCAATCGTCCAGTTTTTGAGCTTCAAGGTCAAAGAAATCGATATTACCGAACATCCCAATGAATACTATATGGTGGATTTTAAGTCGCCTCGTGTGAAGTTGAAAAACTGGCTATCGCTCCCCCTGCCGAATTTAGACGTTGGGATCGACAAAAAAAACAGTCGCTTGGACTATTTAGGACCTGAAATCGGTTTTAACCGTGATTTGGGTGGTTTTTTTGTGAATCCTGGTTTTGATTTCAAAGTTGGACCAGGTGCCTTAAAGCTTTCGCCAATGGTGTCTTATGGGCAAACCATCGATCGATATGGTTCGACCATTGAATTTCGTCAACCTGAATTGGGATATGGGGTCATGAGTTCTTATCGCTCTAAACGCTTGAACTTAATGGCAGCTCGTAACTTTAAAAATAATTATAACGTCTTAGAAGGTGAGTTGTATTTGTCCAAAAAGGGACGAAATACGAAGTTGATCGGTAGCCAAAATGCCTTTACGGGTTCAAGCTTCTTTACGCAAGAACGCCCAAGTTATAGTATTCAGCTTGAAGACAAACGTAACTTCTTTCAAGGTAAACTGTTTGTCTTGCAAGCCGTGCATAGTGGCGGTGTGTTTAAAGATGACCTCTTCCCCTTTAACTCGGCGAATCCCTTTGTGCAAGCAACGTCTACAAGTCCTGTAACGGCTGGACGTTTTCGGCAACAGTTGGTTTTGGCGAATAGTCGACCCTTATTTAAAATTGGTAAAAACATTGAACTCGGGGCTAACTTGCAAGCATCTAACGCCTATTACACCACAGGCGATGTCGTCAGCGTTTTAAGAGGAGGCCCCACCGCCAACTTTTTCCTAGGCGACTTTTTCATGTCTCAAGTGGCTTATAATTTAGGGGCAGTTTCAGGGAAATCTCCTTTTGTGTTTGACAGCTTCTTCTTAGGGAACCAAACCGTGAGTTTAAACAATGCCGTGAGGCTTGGTTCTTATGCCTTGTTGGGCTTTCGTCAAGATTTTAACTTAAGCAACACGAATGCCCGAAACGATTCTTTGGTAGGTAATACGATTTATTTGACGCTGGGGCCTCGTAATGTGAAGTTTACCATTGGGTATGACACCGTGTTTAGACGCACCAACTTTGGCATTTCCTATTACCCCAATACCAGTCAAACCGAAATTGCGCTTGAAGACGCTTACCTGAACTCGGCGGTGAGTCCTATGAATCGGCAAGAAATGGAAAGCTTTAGGAAGTGGAATCGTGGCAAGGCGAAGGATCGTGATGCCGTACCTGCTGTGTTTCAATTTCCTTGGCAACACAAAAACGTGGCTAAGCCCTCTTCTGTAGAAGGCTCTGAAAAAATCTAAAGATTAAATACGTTCAAAGGCTCGGTCGTAAAGTGTAACAGACGCTGCATTCGCAGGTAAGAGCTGCCCTGGAACCACCTTGTAGCCCTGCCCTGCCAAAGCTTGCATCGTCGGATTAGATTGACAAAATGCTGTTGTGGTACAGGTCACTAAGTTGATTTGATCCACCCCTGGGGAATTAGGACCTGCTACACCATTAGCATCGATTTCAAAATAAAGGAGTTGATCCGTAGGGAGTACCGCCGATTTAAAACCAATAATCGCCGCATTATTTTTAAGTAATACGCCTTCGTCCGCCACATTCGTAGCCAATGCTTGTTGCGATGTGGTGTTCCAGCAACCGCCTGCTGTTGCAGACAATCCAGTCGTCGTCGTTTGACCATTTGTAGTAGTAGAAACAGTTGCACAATTACGAATAGTGGTTAAGCGTTCAACGGCTTCATCCATTAAGTTCGTGCGAGAAAATGAAAAGGCATCTTCTAAAAGGCTATTAGATGCCAAAATACTTGATTTAATGAGATAAGCACAATTGTTTCGGGTTTGATTTTCAATAAAAGACGGTACAATGATCGCACTAAGCAAGCCCATAATCCCCAAAACAATCAGGATTTCGGATAGGGTAAAAGCTTGAGCAAAGCGATTAAGGAAGGGAGGGTTCATCGTCTATTTCCTTATTTTTGATCATTATACCGTTTCAAACATTGAAGTGGATTACCAAGGTTGTGGTGAATCGGAATACTTTGAAGTGCTAATAGAATCTTGCAAGCGGTCTTTAATCACCAATAAGGCGACCACATACAAAATGGCAAAGCATCCTAACCAAAAAAGTTGACCACTTGTTATATCGGCCCATGTTTGAATCCCTTGAGTAAATCCTTTAATTTGTAACGAAGTAACTTTTTGGGCAACATTCACCAAACCATTGACCACAAACAAAAAGTACACCACATTCAAGAGCCTTAAATAGCCCTGTTCTTCTAAATAAGTAGTGGTTCGTTGATGAGAGTCTGCTAAGTCTGATTTCTCAGGGGCATCTTGCAAGGAAGCCACTAAAGCCGATTTTTTACGAAAAGCATTGCTTAATAAATTGGAAAAAGAACTTCGTAGCTGCCAGTAAACCACCCCATAAATCAACACAGAACTGACTATACTTCCTAAAAACACATACACTTGCATAACATCAACCTTTCTTTAAATATAGTTTCAATAGAGATACCAAACGACTGAGCTATTTAGGTAGCTTTTTTGTGCAAGCGTGTAAAGGAACTTAAACAAGCCAACAAAAATCGTAAGGAAAATGAAGAGACACTAAACCATTCCATATAACGGATCTATACCTTCTACATGGGAAGAGCCTCACTTGCTTCTAAAATGCGTGCCTGCAAGTTATTGAACGCTTGAAGTTTTTCACTTAAAGCCTTTTCAGAACGCACCTGTATGAGTCTATCATATTTAACGCATCGAGACAATGCTTTGTATTGTAATTCTTTTGAAACGTGTATACACGTTTCCCCTAATGCCGAAACACTCAAGTGCGTTTCATGAGGTTTGATTTCATAACGCTTAGCAAAATGAGGCGTTAACGTCAACTCATAATCTACAGGCTTTAGCCAGTCCGATGCCAACCACTGCTGTGAAACAGGACGCAAGTCTCTAAGGTTGCTCAACTTAAGATGAAAGACTTGACGATTATAGGGGTGAATCGCCGAAATGACCGCATCCCTCTGACGAAAGGGGCTTAAGGCATACGGTCTTGCCCAAAATGTGGCGATCTGCGTTTGACACTGCACATCATTATAAAGATGAAACTCTAAAAGTTCTTTAGACGTAATGGCATCTTGTAAACGCTTTAAATACTCTTTCCCTTCAAACAAATTGAGAGAAGACGCGTGATGATAGGCAAAGTTAGGATCCCAAAAGCCAATGCGAAACGAAGGCGACACCAGCATCATCAACTTACGGTAAAGCAGGCTTGATTTAGAAAGAGAAGTCACCCATTCTTCAAAGCCTTGGGCATGCTGAACGCTTAAATCCAAGTGAAACTTCGTGTCGTTTAAGAGGTAGAAAATAGTCCCTTCCACACGTTTTCGCACAATGTCAAAGCCCGCATAACGTAAGGTACGAATGTACTTACGCAAGGTATTATAAGGCACAGCTTCTTCACCTTCAGGGCTTAAACTTGCCATCAAGTCGGATTCTTCCACCTTAAGGCGTTTCAGCAAAATTAAGACAATACTCAATACACGCTTTGCGGTGGTGTGCAAATCCGACGGTGTTGGGAAGCTTGAAGCTTGCTTAAAGGGATTCGACACGCCTGAAAAGTTCATAGACTTAGAATCCTTTCCAGTGCTAGCTTTTCGGGCTTTACTTTTTCTTGGCTGTTGGCAAATGCTTCAGAAAAAGCGGGTGTTAAAGGAATAAGAAAACCCCCTGATGCTTTTAGGCATTGCATAAGGTAAAACAAATGCGTGGTTTTCACCGTGTACTGCACGGCATAGGTTTCTACACCATAAAAGGCATGAATGTCTTGCCAAAAAGGTAAGGCGTCTTGCAAGTCTTCACTTAAAAACACGAGACGTTCACCACGTAAACGGGGCGAAATAAAGTTAATCCCCTTTGGTAACACAACGGCACAACTCAATTCAGGTTCTTCATCGATATACCTTAAAATACGGCGATGCGTTAGCTCATAAGCGTCCGACTTGGCTTTCGGGATAGGGAATATAGTGCGACAACGATCTATGCGTAACATTAACGGTGAAATCTCCCCTGTTTCGGGGTTTACTTGATAGCAGAGCCAGTAGAGACGGCGATTGTCTAAAATCAAGGTATCATGCAAAACCTGCCATTCATATACCGATTCTTTACCTTGATACTGCACTAAAAACCATGAATTCAATTCCACAGAACGTTCCAAAAGCTTTAGGTTCTTAAGCTGAAAGGGTTGAATATAACGATTCAACAGACTTCGTAACTCTTGCTTGGCTTCTGGGTTTAAAAACTTTTGCGAAATTAGGTGTTCCGCCATTTCATAGACACGCACAAAACTTGGTATGTGAGAGGTTCGTAGCTTGCTGTCTAAACTATGCAAGAGCAACTGCCATTCTTCTGCGGAAAACTGGATCCAAAATGGGGAATAGTCCAGCTTGTATTGAAAATCATTGGCTTTGTCAGGACGTTGAAGCAAGCAACCCATTTCTTCAAGGGCATTGGCATACAAACGTAAGGTATCGGTGGAAAGTGGGGAAAGGCAGTCGGCATCCTGCTCAAAGAGACCTTGCAATTCGGCACGCTTCAATGGATTCACTTCCAGAAATGCTAAAAACTTTAGCAAGTACAGCGAACTCGTATGGTAGGTGTTCTTCAGGGTTTGGCGAACCATAGGTGACGGGGTTCTCTTTGACTGTTTGATACGGATAGGAATAACAATTAAATGCGACTGTATCCTTCAGAATATCAATAGTTGCCTTGTCTTGCAAGGGTGGATGTTTTTTGACACCTATTTTATTAAGAAATGTTTTATTTTGTTACATAAATCCGTTCAAGTACAACAAAACGCATGGAGCAAAAGCTTCATACGTTTTCTGTTAGAGTTATCTATTTAACGATTGAAAAGCGTATTCACTCGTTTAGTTGAAAGAATGCCAAGGTAGGAAATCAATCCAACGTTGTTCGATGCTAGAAGGCATTTGTAAGTTTCTTTGAGCATCAACTTCTTTAAAAACGAGCATAATTTCTCTTAAATCAGCATGATTTTTGTCAGAAACTTTGTTTTGTACAGGTTCTGCAATGTAACCAAGTAAAGTCGAAATTTGGGGTTCAGTTAAAGCCATAGCGGTTATTATTTCTCTTTTTTTTCTTAAGGGTGAACAGGAATATAGGTGAACAGGAATATATAAGGGAAGAGTCAACAAGGAGAGAGCTTCTTTCGTTTAAAGATGCACAAAGGAAGCATCCGTTAAACGGCGAAGGGAAGGTGAGGTGTAAACAGGATAGGTAACGATTTTCTGAAACAAGGGGGGACGATAAGCGTAGGGTATGGGGTATGGGGAAAGGAGTGGGAATGGGGGTGAGGAGTCATCTCCTCTGTGCTTTAATAAAGGTTAAGAGAATCTTAAAATTGCCTAATATGTAAGAATTGTAACCATTTGTTTTGTTCCTTCCCTCCAGATTTTATACATTTTCTAGTGTTTTAAAGAGTTTTACGTATAGTCAAGTTTAGAGTTTTCTGTACAGTAGGCTATTCTAGGAGCCTAGACTCGCAGATGTGTGATTGTACAAAGACGTACATAAGCACATCGAGAATCGTAGGGACAACGAAGAGACACTGTACAGAAAATTATAAACTTGGCTATACCGTTAAATCCTGAGTAACATGGTCAGCATCACATGGCGGATGAGGGGAAACAGCGTCGGCACGGTGACAAAAAAGATGATTAAACCCAAAACAGGCTTGATGCTCGCACTCAACTGAAAGACAGGAATCTGTTGAGCGGTTTTGTTGACGATGCCTAAAATACAATCCATTAAAATGGTCGTGATGTAAAACGGTGCCGAAATCAGCATCGCCAGCGGAATAATCGACGCCGATGTGTCAATCCACTGATAGATCGTAATCACCTTGAAAAAAGCGATATTCAACACGTGCAAAGGCACCAACGCAAGGCTTTTGTCCAGCGTTTTAAGCAACAACTCAATGCCCCCCACATACAAAAAAACAATCGAGGCAATACCGCTAAAAATCGGCCCCATAATCGCCGAGTTTTGCTTGGTGGAAGGATCCATCATATTCGCCATTTGAAGTCCGATTTGCATGGTGATGAATCCACCCGCCATAGCGACCGCTTCAAAAATCAACCGCATCGCAAAGCCAATGAACAGTCCTAACACAATGTTCACCACCATAAGCATCATAAACTCTGTAATGACGGTGCTTTTTAAGATATGAGCCGATGCCTGCACCGAAGGATGCGACATCATGGCGAAAGTCAACATGAGTAATAAGGCGATTTTAAATTGGCTGGGAATATCTTTACGGCTTAGCACGGGGGCAATGCTGATGAATCCACCAAAGCGACACAGCACCAAAAGCCCTGCGTCAATGCCTCCATTGGCTTGGCTATGTAAAACATGAAAACCTTGCAGTATCGATTCAAAACCTGCCATTAGGGTTCCACCGTTTTACGGCTGGCTTGAGCCGAATTGCGAGCCTGCCGTTTTTCTTGCATCAAATAGACGGTACCTTTTTCACCCGTTTGTTTATGATAGCTGTTGTTCTTGGGTTGAGGCGGCAACAAGAAATGCCCTGTGGCTGGCACGACTTGAAACGCCAACTGCATGGATTCTCGAATATACTGCCCTGCCATGTCAAGCATCGTACCGCCTGCTAAAATCAGAATGAGGAAAACCACAATCATTTTAGGCACGGCAGAAAGCGTTTGTTCTTGCACTTGGGTGACGGCTTGTAAAATACCCACGATCAAACCAATCACCGCCGCCGCTAAAATAGGAGGCATCGAAAGCATGAGGCTCAATAAGATGCCTTGTCTCACATGTTCGAGTAGGTAATCCATGGGGGTGACGCCTTCTGAAAGTTTTTTGGGGAAGAGTTTGGGCTTATTACAAACAGCTCCTAGTTGAAGCTTTGGATTAGACCTCTAACAATGAGCGACCAACCGTCGACCGCAATAAAAATGAGAATCTTAAACGGCAATGAAATAATCGTGGGAGACAACATCATCATCCCCAACGCCATCAAGATGTTGGCGACGACTAAATCGATGATGACAAAGGGAATGAAAATAACAAAACCAATTTCAAAGGACGTCCGTAATTCGCTCAACATAAAGGCAGGCGTGATTTCCCAAATGCTTAAATCGTTCACCGATTCGGGGGCTCGTTTACGAGACACTTCTAAGAAAATTCGCACATCTTCTTCACGGGTTTGACGCATCATAAATTGCTTGAGTGGCACGACGCCTTTGTTCATAATATCCATCACATTCGATTTAGGGTTGTTCAACAAGGGATTCACCGCCGTGTACATTTCCCCAAAGACAGGACTCATGGTGTAAAAGGTCAAGATTAAGGCAAGTCCGACCAAGACCATTGAAGGCGGAACCTGTTGCGTTCCCATGGCTTGTTTGAGAATGGAAAAGACGATGACGTATCGCAAGAAGCTCGTCATGCCTGAAACCATAAAAGGAAGCAGGGTCAAGCTTGCCATGAGCAACATGAGCTGCAAGGCAGGGTCGAGATTGGCAAAGGCTCCTGAAAAAGCGGCGGTCGCCATGGGGGTGTCTTCCTTTTATGCGGTGGTTTTAGAAAGTTTTACGAAAAAGTCTAATAAAGGGGGATACGTCATGTTGAGCGTAGCGAAACATCTCCCCCAAAACGTCTTGGCAGATCCTTCACATGCGTTCAGGATGACAATAGACTTTTGCAACACTATACACGCTTATTAAAGCACGCCAAATGCCTTATTTTTCAGAGATTTCGCTATTTTAAGCCGAATGGGGGATGCGATGACGATGGTGGATTCCCCCACGATTGTGGCGTCCCCTGCGTCAAGGGAAAGAGGCTCCGCACGCCTTGTAAAAAGGTGCCTGAACGTGGACTGTTTGGTGCGGTTACTCCTGCCTGTGTACTAGCACTGTTATAGCCTGTATCGGTGGGGGTAATTGCCATGCCTCGGGTGCCTGCGGCGTCTTCGTGCGTGGTTTTTTCAGCCTCATACGCATCTTGCAGGGCTTCGACATAGGCTTGAGACGGGTCTAGCTTGGTGAGGAAACGCAAGCCATCCGTGCCTGAAGACACGAGAAAACGCTCGTGTTCACATTGAATAATCATCAATTGCTTGTTTTCGTCAAGTTCTAAGGTTTCTTCTACCTTGAGCTTGGATTCGTCTTCTTGATGAGGGGCATGCCCCATGCCCACCCAACTGCGGATGATCTGCACGACTTCGGGCTTGGTTTTCAGGAGCCATAAAAAAGCCACCA
>JBILSS010000127.1:0-6241 GCA_044371965.1 Vampirovibrionales bacterium | reverse complement strand
ACGGCATCCGTAATTTTCAGGCTCGCAATAACCTAAAAGCCATGAAAAAAGGCGATATTTGCCTGTTCTATCACAGCAACGAAGGGAAAGAAATCGTGGGGCTTTGCCAAGTCGTCACCGAACATTACCCCGATCCCACCGATGACACAGGCAAATGGGTCGTCGTGGATGTGGTGCCGATTAAGCCCTTCAAGCGTTTTGTGACGTTGGCTGAAATCAAAGCCACGCCTGCCTTGGCGGATATGGCATTGTTAAAGCAAATGCGTTTGAGTGTGGCACCTGTGCGAGCCGAAGAGTTCGACTACCTGCTCAAGCTCGGCGAAACCACCCTTTAGAAAATTAACATGATGACGATTAAAACGACGCTCCAAGATCTCTATCAAAACCGAATTCCTGTCATACGAGCAGGCTCGTTAGACGATGCCCTGTGGATCAGTCAACAGCTCCTCGACGTAGGCTTCACCTGCTTGGAGTTCACCCTCACCACGCCAGACATCGCCACCTTCTTCGATCACCCTCGCCCCCCATGGATGCCTGAAAGAACCCTTGTCGGCTTAGGCACCTTGACCACCGCATCGCAGGTTGAACGCCTTTTGGCGATGCCTCATCCCCCTGATTTTGTCGCAAGCCCAGGTTTGTTGGATGCATCCACCTTAAGGCAAGCCATCGCTGGCTTTGAAGCAAGGGATGTGCTTTATATGGCTGGGGTTGCCACGCCGTCTGAACTCATGCACGCCTTGGCTTTGGGCGTGCAAGCCGTGAAATGGTTTCCTGCCGAACCCTTGGGTGGTGCTAGTATGTTGAAAACGATAAAAGCCCCGTTTCCGCAAGCCAAGCTCATTCCCTTTGGGGGGGTGCATCCGTCGCAGGTGGGGGCGTACTTAAACGCAGGGGCGTGGGCGGTCGGCATGGGGACGTGCTTGATGCCTAGCCCAACCCAGCTCCAGCATCGGGATGCTGTGGGCTACCGTCGAGATTTAGAGAATCTTTTTTAGGCGGATTTGTTCCACGTCAAATGCACGGTAACAGGCAAACCTAGGGATTTAACCTCATCGGTTAGGCGATGATCCAACCACACTTCAACAGGGGCATCTAAAAGCGATGCCATTTCAAGCGTTTTCTTGAGGCTAGGCAGGGCTTCTCCACGCTCATAGCGAGACAACAACTGCTTAGAAATACCCAATTGCTTGGCGAGTTGTTCTTGTGTAATGTCTTGACATTTTCGCCATGCTCGAATGGAAGAACCGAGTTGAGGTTCATTTTCAAGGGCTTGAAAAACAGGGGAATCTTTCCAGTTAACGGACTCTATAGTCATGGGGGGTAACCTCTTCAATACGAATAATTATGGGGGTGTTTCAATGGTTGCATCAGCAGGCGTCCAAGCACTAAATGCGAGGCTTCCGAGACATTTTGCGGACGTCGTGCAATGGGAATGATGCGACGAGGTGGGGACAAAAAACCTTCTTATTCACGAAGTGAATCTTCACCTTTAGGAAGGAGAGGTTAGGAGAGGAAACCAACGGTTTTCTTTCCTAAGAGAAAAAGTCAGAGACTTTTTCGACATGAAGGGGGGATTTTCAAGGGGGGACGAAGGGGAGGAGACACGCAATACGTCCTCCCCCGTCCCCCCTTGAACCGCCTTTGGGGGTTTGGGGAGTCTTTGGCGGCACAAAGACCCCCAAGCACCAGCGTTAAACGGAGCTAGAAATCCCAAAAACACCTTAGTACTAACATAATAGAGGATTTAAATCCAAAAATCAATAAAAATTATTGACTTTTAAAATCCCCTCTATTCGCTCCTCCACATGATGTAATTTGTTTAAGAAGATGATTCAAGAGTTACTCTATTTGTTAAAGTAAAATTGCTGAAGGTTTTGCTTAGGCACCACCTTGTAAGGAAAGAAGAGTTCGTTTGCTTACACCCCCTTGTAAGAACGACGCTCGGCGTTCATGCCTTATACAGCACATAAAGATGAACGCTCTAGTGTGATTGCAGAGAGAGGGATGCCTTAAAACAACATCCCCTTTTTTTATGCGTAATTTCTCTAAAAATTGGCTTTTTCGTCGTCTTTAGGTACAATAAAGACTATGATGACTTTAAAAACAAACGAACCCACACCCAACACCCCGACCGTCCCTGTCCTCATTGTGGGAGCAGGACTCGCAGGCTTAGCCTGTGCCAAAACCTTGCAACAGTTCGGCGTGCCGTTTTTAATCGTCGAAGCCGACGGATCCGTCGGTGGACGTGTGCAAAGTGATGTGCATCACGGCTTTACGCTGGACAGGGGCTTTCAAGCGTTCAACACCGCTTACGAAGAAGCTCGCCATTTTTTAGATTTCAAGGCACTGAACTTGCAACCTTTCTACGCAGGAGCCGTCATCCGCCACAACGGAGCCTTTCACCAAGTGGGCGACCCCTTTCGAGACGTCCGCAAATTGTTGACAGGGCTTTTTTCACCCATCGGCACCTTGAAGGACAAGCTCCTTACCTTGAAATTGTCCCTTTACGCCAAAGGCTTGGACGAATCGACGATTTTCCAAATGCCTGAACAACCCACGCTGGCGTTTTTACAAGACTACGGCTTTAGCGAAACCTATATTCAACAATTTTTCAAACCCTTTTATGGGGGCGTTTTCTTAGAAAACACGCTCAAGACCAGCGTGCGAAAGTTTCTGTATACCTTCAAATGCTTTGCACACGGAAGCGTCACCCTTCCCCAAGCAGGGATGCACGCCATCCCCCAGCAATTGTCGCAATCGTTTGGCTCTCATGAACTGTGGCTGAACCGATCGGTCATCACCCTTAGCCCCTTTGACGTAGAAGCCCCTGCCCCTCGCACCGTCACCTTGTCGGATGGCTCCGAAATTCTCGCTAATTTTGTCATTTTTGCGACGCCTTTACAAGACACGTTTCGCTTACTGGAAGAAGACTTCCCCTTCTCGCAAAATGCCACGACGAACCTGTATTTTTCCTTTGAAGGCAAGCTCCCGAAAGGACTCGTGGGCGATGCCCTTTATTTAAACGGTGAAGGCACAGGCATCATACAACACCTTTGCTTTATTTCAGAAGTGGCGTCTGATTATGCCCCTCTTGGCAAGCATTTGGTGAGCATCACCTTAAAAGAAACCGCGTTTGAAGAGGCTCCCCAACGAGACGCTCAAGTCCGCCACGAACTGCACGCATGGCTTGGCGAAACCGTGAAAAACTGGGTGAAAGAAGCCGAATACGTCATCCCCCAAGCCTTGTCAGAATCCACCCTGCTATACGGCAAAGATGCCCCCCACATTCAAGCGAGCATCCACCGCCTGCAAGCGAAATGGAACATCCTGCTCGCTAGCGACGCCCTCGATTCAGGCTCCATTAACGGAGCCTTACGTGCTGGACGCCTCACCGCCTTACAACTCCTCGAACACCTTAGCCCCCACACAAAGGAATCCCACGCATGAGCCTTATTGCAAGTTTAACCGCCCCCTTACCGCTCTATCACGTCACGATTGCCGCCTTGTTGATTCAAAGCTTCGCCACCTTTGCGATGACGGGCTTAATTTGGCTGATTCAAGGCGTGCATTATCCGCTTTTGGCGAAAATCGGGGCAAACGAATTCACCGAATACGTCCACCTGCACGCCAAGGATATTACCTACATCGTCGGGCCTTTGATGCTGGTGGAAGTCGCCACCGCCCTTGCCTGCTTGTATTGGGGCAAAACACTCGGCGTGCCTGCGTGGATGCTCTGGACTGGGCTAGCCCTGCTCTTCATTATCTGGGGAGCCACCGCCTTTTTGTCCGTGCCTTGCCACGATGCCCTCGCTCGAGGCTACGATCTTAACGTGATTCATCGCTTGGTGGACGGCAACTGGGTTCGCACGGTGGCGTGGACGCTTCGCAGTGGGCTTTTATTGTGGACGCTTTGGTTGATTTTAAGTAAGAAGGTGGGGGCTTAATAATGGTTTTTCTGCTTGATTTTAACGCTGGTCGTCGTCAGAGACTTTTGCTCCGCCAAACCGCCACAGGCGGTCTACATTTTAGTTGCTCTATTAATTGGGGTGATTATTCATCACCTCTAAAGGCGGTTCAAGGAGGGGAAAGGGAGGACGTATTGCGTTTCTCCTCCCTCATTTTCCCCTCCTTGAAAATCCTCCCCTTTTTGAATCGAAAAAGTCACAGACTTTTTCTCTTGGGAAAGAAAACCGTTGGTTTCCTCTCCCAACCTCTCCTTCCTAAAGGAGTAATTCACTTCGTGAATAAGAAGGTTTCTGCCCACCTCCTCGCATCATTCCTTTGCACGACGTCCGCAAAATCGCTCGGGGATTCGCAATTCGCTCACCCGCTCGGATTTAGTGCTTGGACGCCTGCTGGTGTATCGAGTCCCCACAAAACAAGCCATTGGGGGATATCTTTATGAATGTAAACACTTTTACCCTCTTGGTCGCTCACGGCAGTCGAGACGAACGCTGGAAGCAACCCTTTCAAGCCCTCATCCAACGGATTAAACGTACGTCTCCCCATGCCTTGGTTGACCTGTGCTACATGGAAATGACCACCCCCACCGCCGATGACGTCCTCGCCACGCTCGACGTTTCACACTTGACGCATCTCCAGATTTTACCGCTCTTTATGGCGGCAGGTGCCCATGTCGCTCATGAAATCGAAGAGATGAAGCGTTCGATTGCCCAACGCTTTCCGCATTTAAGCGTGGAAGTGTTGCCCCCGATCGGCGAGCATCCGCTGGTGCAAGACGCCTTTGAAACCATTATTCTGAAAAGCCTTTAAAGGAAATCCCCATGTTTACTGGTATGTACCCCCTCGCTCGTAACCGTCGTATGCGTTCCGATGCGTGGAGCCGTTCGCTCATTCAAGAAACGCAACTGCTCCCCCAAAACTTGATTCAACCGCTCTTTATTGTCGAAGGTCACAACCAACGCATCGATATTCCCAGCTTGCCGACGGTACAGCGTTATAGCGTCGATGTCGCCGTTGAAGTCGCCAAAGAAGCCGAAGCCTTGGGCATACCCTGCGTGGCGATTTTCGCCTGTGTCGAAGCCAGCGATAAATCCGAAGACGCCCAAGAAGCGTGGAATCCCAATAGTTTAGCCTGTCGAGCCATTCACGCCATCAAGCAAGCCTGCCCCAACTTAGGCATTATGGTCGATGTCGCCTTGGATCTATACACCACGCATGGGCATGACGGCTTACTCGTCAACCATAGCGTGCATAATGACCAAACCATTGAAGCCCTGATTAAGCAAGGGCTTAACTACGCTCAGGCAGGAGCCGATGCCCTCGGGCCTTCGGATATGATGGACGGTCGTATTCGGGGCTTGCGTGAAGCACTGGAAAACGCCGATTTTCACGATACCAAAATTTTTGCCTACACCGCCAAATATGCGTCCGCCTTGTACGGCCCGTATCGGGATGCGGTGGGTTCCGCAGGGCAATTAGGCGGAGCCTCCAAGCTCACCTACCAGCAGGATCCCGCCAACTTGCAAGAAGCCTTGCGAGAAGCCCAGCAAGACATCCAAGAAGGGGCGGATATGTTGATGGTTAAACCAGGAACGTTTTACTTGGATGTCATTCAGCTCCTCAAGCAAACGTATCAAATGCCAATGCTGGCTTACCATGTAAGTGGAGAATTTGCTATGATTCAAGCAGGCGATAAGCTGGGTTACATTGACGGCAAGCGTGTGATGTTAGAAGCCTTGCTTTCTCTAAAACGAGCAGGGTGTAGTGGCATTTTGACGTATGGTGCCATGGATGTGGCAAAGGATCTATAAATGTACAATAGTATCATACCCCAAGAATTTTCTGAACGCATTAAGCCTTATATTTTGAAGGCACAACTTGACTTGTATGAAGCGTATTCGGTGACATCTACGAATGATTGGGCATGGGAACATTACGAGGTGTCGAAGGAACATGGGGTGTTACGTCCGAGTTTGTTTTTGGCGGAAACCCAGCGAAACGGTCGGGGAACCTTGAACCGCAAGTGGCAATCGCCGATTAACAGTGGCATTTACTGTTCCATGTTATACCCTGTTGAAAATGAATGGTTCACTACGCGTAATGTGCCAATAGGCTTTGTGCCTTTGTATACCAGCATTGCAGGCTTGGCGGCGTGGATTGTGCTCACTTCTGTATACCCCAGTTTGAGCCACACCTTACAGATTCGTGGCGTGAATGATTTGTACGCCAATCACGCCAAATTAGGCGGTATTTTGGTGGAAACCCGTATGACGACAGG
>JBILSS010000017.1:0-20592 GCA_044371965.1 Vampirovibrionales bacterium | reverse complement strand
ATTCTTAAAAAACGATTTTCTCTTTCGGTAAAACTTATTTTAAAATCGCAATCTACATTATTTGTTGGGTTAATTGGGTATTTAATTCCGTTCCCAATATCCTCACACATTGGTGAGAGAATATTAGTACCTCTTATTAAAATATTGTGTTGATTGACGGGGTATTTGTAAGATAATGTTGAGAATAGGGAATGCTCTCCAGCCTCTATTTCTTGAGGCAACGTTACAGTGAATCTTATTTTTACAGTTCCGTTTTTAGGTAGTGCTTCTTCGAAATATACAAAGAACTTGAAGCACATCGAATAGTCTGGGGTGAATGGTACTTTTTGTACAGTTAATCTATGGTTAGATGTCGGATTCAGTGCCTCTACTTGAAGATCATTTATATGTCTACATTTTTTACTGTCTACACTAAAACGCATGAATGTAATAGTCTTATTGGAAGCATTATAACCTGTTAATTCTATTACTTCAATTAGGTCATAGTTTCGGATCTCTATTGTATGATTGTGTTCAGTTATCTTCAAGTGCGGATCTTTTTTTCTTAGCAAGTTGGATATGGTTAAAGTTTGTATGAAATTTTCACCTATTCTTTTTTTTAGTTTATAATTTATTTGAAATATATAGAAGAATTCGCCTATCCTCTCTCTCTTTAGCCATAAAAATGTGAGTAGCGCTATTAATACTAACGCTAACACATAGTTCAACTCAATTTTTTTAAGGATAGTATCTTTTATTATGTCTAGTATAAGGTTAAATAGCCACATTTATATGTAGAACCTCATATTCTTTAAGAGATTTTCATTGAAATTGAAAATAGTATCATTTTCTTTCAACAATAACCCTTGGTCTATAAGAGAGTTGAGTGCTTCCTGTTTGAAATCCTCAGGCATTTCAATAAATTTTAGATCGTTGAAATTGAATTGAGTTAAGCTGTATTCATTTACATGTTTGATAACAGCCCAATCTTCTATGGACAAATATATGAGGCTTTGACATTTTTCTAACGCCTGTATAACTATCGGTTTGGATGAAGAATTATACTTGCCTTTGATGGGTAGGTTGTAGATGTTTTTGAGGTTATGACGCCCCTCCTCCATTATATGAAAAAGCCAAGATTCGCCATTTTGCTCTATAAGTGGTTTTAAAATATTCATAGATGTTCCATAATTATTCCATAGCTTTAAGTGTTTTGGATGAAATCTATGAGCAGTTAATATGTTACTTAATTGATTTGGACTTAGTTGTAATATTTCCCCACACAGGAATAAGGATACATAATCACAGATACCTTCTTCTATGAGAGGTACAAATTCAAAGGGTGCATTCCTATATGATTTGTGATTGTCTGATAATTTACTGATAAGCCAATGCGTTAGTTCATGACCAATCATAAATTCTATATAGACGTGCAGGTTGGCTTCTTCTCTAAAATATATACCGCTTGGTATAGAAAGCCTTTGGCTATCATAATTATCAATAGACATAGCCATCCAGTTGTTATTATTGAAATATTCCAAATAAGGATCAGCTTTTATTATGCTTGGTTTATCGTTGATATGGATATATTTACTGAGTATGCTTATGCATTTTTCCAGATACCATTTGGAATAATTCGCATTTTGATATTTTTCAATATTTTTTTTGTAAACCAAATTATTTGATGTGGCAATGTTGATTGCATTCAATTCATCCACAATTACCTTTGTTCTCCAGTCTCGACTATTATAGTCATAAGATTTCAAATGAGGTATAGTTAGGGGTCTACTTGTTTCTGCATAGTAATATCTATCTTGTTGAAATAGCATAAAATTTTAATTCCTGTCTTTTTATGTAGCGTTGAACAGTTTATTAAACCAACTTTTAGTTGTTTTGGTTCTTTTCTTGTCTTCTAACATCAACTGTGAGCGTTCCAAAATGTCAAGTTGTTTTTGGGTTTGTTGCCGAAGGTCTGCAATGGTATTCTCTCTTTCATCCAGCAAGCGTTCCATGCTTTGTTTTTCAGAAGCAAGTAATTTATTTTCGCCTTCCATCGTAAGCAAACGGCGTTCCATTTCAAATAGCTTGGCTTGAATCGTGTCATTCTCAGTGTCCCTGTTGTTGTTTTCTGAAGTGTCTGAAGCGTGTAGTTCACCAAAGACCCTTAAAAGTTCACTGGTATCTACCATCGGTTTTTTAGGGTTGCTTTTATCCACACTAATCTTTCCTGTGTTGATGTAGTTCTCATAGAGCTTTGATCGGCTAATGCCTGCTAATTTGGCTGCTTCTGAAATGTTTACTTTTGTCATTGTGTCCCTCTGTGTAACTTTAAGGTGTTCCCGTGTGTATTATTATACACTACGGGACAGGACAGGGGAACACAAGATCGAAAATTGAGTTGTCCCCAATTCCTTAGGATGTAAAACTAAATAAATTCCCGCATAAAATTTGTCATAATTTAACAAAAGAATGGTAAAGTGTAAGTATTGCAAGATATGTGCGGTCATACATTTTTGAAAAAATGTCTTTATCCGCACCTACTTGTCAAGGGGGAAACCCCCGTTGAATCCCCCAGTAACCCGCCCCGTGTGGAAGGGAAAGGAGAGTCGTTTGCTATGCCTTCAGGAAGTGAAAAACGCAAACTATCAGAGGCTATAACGGTTCGGGTGTCTGCTGAAGAGATAGAGGCAATTCGCAGAATGGCGGATGCCAACCGTCTCTCTGTATCGGGTTTTCTTCGGCATCTCTTATTTCCTGATTGGCAAATACCCAAACAATCAAAAAAGCCTGAGCCACACTATGCTCTGTATTCTGAAACAATGATCCAGTTAGGGCGATTAGGCAGTAACGTAAACCAAATTGCCCGCCAGTTGAATCGTGGGCGTTCCCCTGAATCCGAGCAAATAGAATGGGTGCAAAAAGAGTTTAGTCAGCTTAAATCGGCTTTGATGCACGCCTTAAACCTTGAGGAGATAGACGTTTAAGGCATGATTATAAAAGGGAACGCTAGAAGCGGTGCTTTAGACCTTGCCCGTCATTTGATGAATGGCAGGGATAATGATCATGTGGAATTATACGGTATTCGCCATTTGATGAGTGAAACAGTGGTTTCTGCTTTTAGAGAGATGGAAGCCCAAGCCAAGGGGACACGTTGCACTAATTTTTTATACAGCGTTTCTATCAATCCTCCTGATGCAGGGCAAGCAGATTTTGAAGTTTATGAGAAAGCCTTGGAGAAAATCGAAGCCTCTTTAGGGTTGTCTGATGTTGCCCGAGTGGTTGTTTTCCATGAAAAAGAAGGTCGTCGTCATGCTCATGCGGTGTATTGTCGTATTCAGGAGAATGGCAAGGCGGTTCAATTAGCTTGGGATAGACCCAAGCTAATGAAGGCAGCACGGGAGCTTTGCTTTGAGTATGGCTGGACAATTCCCAAGGGTATAGAAAGCTATGTAACCAAAGCGTTTGAAAAGGTATCCCCCGCCAATAGCAAAGAACGTTACGAGAAAGAGCAGGTTAAGCGAACAGGGACGGACACAGAGCTTCATAAGGCATTTTTAACGAAGGCAGTAGCAGGTTGTAAAGACCTATCGGCTTTGCAAAATCAGTTACAATCCAATGGGTATTATTTATGCAGGGGAAACCGTGATTTTGCGGTATGGGATGTACACGCCCAAGAAGTTTATTCTTTGGCACGCCTGAGCGGGCAAAAAATGAATGCACTGAAAGAAAAATATGCGTCGTATGAGTCCTTACCTTCTTTGGAGGCGGTTAAGAAACAGGCGGTTGAGAGTTTCCACAAGAATCACCAAAAGCAAAAAGATGTATTGGATATGGAAGCCCACCGATTCAAAAAAAACAAAGCCACTTATGACGAAAAACTTTTGGCGTTGCGGGATAAACAAAAACAAGAGCGTGAAAAATTTCGCTTGAAACAGGAAGCCAACAATAGGCAATTCCAGTATCAAGCGAAAAACAGAAGAGAAAGCCCTGAACGATATGAGAGCCTTTCTGCTAATTTAAGGAAGCGAAACCAGCAGAAAGAACAGTCTTTAATCTCCCGTCATATTGATGAACGCAAGGCGTTAGATAAGGCTTGTCAGGCTTGGAAGATGACAGAGGTTCGCTTGTATGGGCAGGCTAAGGGTCGTCTTTCTTTGGAAGAACGGCAGTTATTGGCAAGGCAGTTGCGTTCAGAATCCACCAAGACACGTCAGACGGTTAAAAACTTATTGAGGGAACACTACGTTGTTTTGAATAATACACTAGGGGACAGGCACTCTGAACAACGTATGAGCCTTAGTAAATCAATGAATTTAGACAGAAAGCAGTTTTGGGATACTGTACGGAAGGGACACTTTCAGTTACATCTTAAAGACAAGGCGGGACAGGATAGCTTGGACAAGGTACAGTCTTTAGCACAGCAGCAATTTAGGGATGGGATGCAGGAAAAAAGGGTTGGTGTGTCAGGTCAGTTGTTGTCTACTGTTTTCAAAAGCAGAAAAATGGATGCTACCCAAGCAGAGTATAGCCAATTCAGATGGGCAAAACGGTATAAAGAGGTTTCAGAAGCTGAAAAAGCATTGAGGCTGAAACACAAGGCGGACGAAAGTTCTTTGTTGCAGGCACAAAAGACCGAACGGAGCGTTCTTGGTAAGAATGAGTCTGAAGGTCGTCATGCGGACGCAATCGCCCGTCGTGAGAATTATCTGCAACGAGGCGTAGGCACGGCCTCTTTTAATAAAACGGTTAGAAAAGCCCCCGTTGATGAGGGAGTGGTGAATAAACCCAATCATCAACCTGTAAAGCCTGTTGATAAGGATAAACGAGGTTTTGAACATTAAATCTTGCGTTTTGACACATTACCTGAAACAATAAAAGGAGCGGTTGCCGCCGCCCCTTTTGAATATTTCAATGAAATCAGATACGTTATGTAAGGAAAACGGAAATGACTTCTAAAACTTATCATAACAGCCGTAGTGCTGTAGAAGCAAGCCTTTTAAAACAAATTCAACAATTAGATGATGACTTGAAGCGTGAAGTTGAAAAACTTTCAGAGGATTCAGGACTCCGTGATGTTGCGATTCAACATTATCTTGAAACGCAACGTAGGCGTGATGAAACGGCTATTCGTCAGTCTACGATGACAGCCGTACAAAAGCGTCGAGAAGAGGCGAGGTTGTCTATTGCGTCTCAAGATTTATTGCGTCCAGATATTCATCATGTGCATAGCGTGTTAGCACTGTGTAATTTGCCCTACAAGAAGCCTGATGCCCAATTAACCAGTTACGTTACCAAGTATGGGAATAACAGCCTCAGGGTGGAAGCTGGAAGCCTTTTAGACCCTAAAACAGGTGAATGGGTACAGCAGGGTATCCCTTTTGGTTCAAAAGCCCGTTTATTACAGTTGCACATTTGCACCCGAGCTTTACGACAAAATAGCCCTGTCGTTGAAATAGAAGCCAGCATGAGTGCTTTCATTGCTTCAATGGGGTATCAGGTTACAGGTGGTAAGAATGGAACAATCGGCTTGTTTAAAGAGCAGTTAAACCGTTTAGCCGCTTGTACGATGAAAGTAGGCTTGTGGGATGGTCATTCTAAGGCGAAAACCATTTCGGTTAACCCTATTAAAAGTTTTGAGGTTTGGTTTCCTGAGCATGCCGACCAGCAGAGCTTATGGCCGTCTCAGGTGGTTCTAAACCAAGATTTTTTCGAGAGCTTACGAGAGCATGCTTTACCCATTGATATTCGGGCATTGGTTGCCGTCAGCAATTCCTCACGCCAAATGGATATTCTGATGTGGCTTTCCTATCGAGTTCGGAACATGAAGCAGAAGTATTTCCTTCGGTGGGATGTATTAAAAGAACAGTTTTGTCAATCTCCTTTAACCCGCATGACGGAATTTAAGAGGGATTTTAGGAAAGATATTCAACACATTGAAGAAATATTCGAGAAGAATTTACCGATACGCTTGTCTGAAGAAGGCGTTTTTCTGTTCCCTTGTGATCCTTCTTCTTTGTTTGTCCCACCAAAACAAAGAATACTCTTGAAGAACTAGCCCCCTCTTTTTATCTATTTAGAGCTTACGCATACTCACTCACTAAGGGTCATTTTTGGACTCCCCTTGAATGAGGCTCTATCATTAGTGTTTTATAAATCCGTAATTTTACTTACGCATACTCACTCACTGGCTTACGCATACTCACTCACTAATTTACGCATACTCACTCACTGGTTTTGTGTATTTTTACGCATACTCACTCACTAATTTACGCATACTCACTCACTGTAAAACCCTTGAAAGCCTTTACCTGCGTGCGTTTCAGAGCGTCTACATATAAATCTTATAAATATACTTATAAATAACTTATAAATATACTTATAAGCTGTGTTTTTCTGTTGAAAAAACACAGCAAAATAAATTGAAATGGCTTCGCCATTAAATTTTTAAATTAAAAAAGGGGGCTTTGCCCCCTCATACCCAGAGGGTATTTCACCCCCAGCAGGCTCTAGCCAAGGATGAATTCATCCCTACGTCTTTATCGCCTACTTGCAAAGCAGAATACCTATGACACCTCCAAAACAAGGGACGCTTCGCTTAAACCCTTGTTTTGAAGCCTCCGTCATTTGGTATTTATCTGCTTGCAAGGCGACAAGACGGGGATGAAACCAAAAAACCTATTTTAAAGTACAATAAAATAGATTTCTTGAATAAATGGAGAATCGTATGAAAAATGGAAAAATCTTCAGAAAAAGCTATAAAAAATAGCTTCAATAAGGAAAGTAAAGAAAATTCTCAAAAAAGCCACCCTCAAACAGTTAATAATGAAAAAACGACTTTTGCCCGCTATACAAAAAATTTAAACCCGCCTCATATGGGACATCCCTCTTCTAGGGGTAATCTTCCAGTTAAAACATCACCTTTTAAACAAACGCCTGAAAGAATGGCAAAGATGGATAAGAATATTCAATCTTTGAAAAATGAATTCAAACAAAAATCTGAAAAACAAAAAGACCCGCCTCACAAAGGCAAAGATAAAGATGACCCCTGTTATTGATTAGAATTTTGATCAAAATTAGTATCATTTGGGCTTGAAACATAATCACCCTCATTAAAAGGGTTATTTTCACTAATGACAGGATTGTTTCGATTTTTTTCTTCTTCTAAATCAGCTTTGGCTCTTTCCAAGCTTTCTTGTGCCTGTAGTTCTTCTTGCTGCAATCTCATTTCTGCAATGCGTCTTTCAGCCGCCGCTTTTCGTTCTTCAAAAAGTTCTTCTTCGCTTGGGGGAGAAGGCTTTTCAAGAAGAGAAGGTGTATTTGATATATTTTCAGAATCTATTTCTTCTGAGATGGTTTTCTCAGATGTTTTTACAGGTTCTTGAATAGGCATATTAGAAACCCAAACGTTCCAAACATAATGAAGAGGAAAAGACAGGGCAATGCAACATAAATTGATGGTTAGAAAGTGGACGACTGATTGATTAAACGAAATATCTTTGCCCGCTATAACAGGTCGTTTAAATAATACACGAAAAAGCCAATGAACACCTAGCCATAACACACCTGCTGAGTAAGGGAATAAAGAAAAATTCAATAATGGAGATTCTGATTGAGCGTAAAAAACACCCAATAATAATAGTCCTAAACATGCAAAGGTTAAAAATCGTATCACCACTAATGTAAGTGTTTCTGCCCACAACCGTTTAAAGACAGGGGCTTTTTCTTCTTTCACAACGGCTTCTTTTATTGTTTTAGAGGCTTCTAATCCCTTCCAAACACGTTGTGCTAATAAGAGAGCATTATTGCGGTAATCGATAGATTCTTCTAGCCATAATTGCCGTCTATTGTAACTGATTTTACAAATCGGCTGGTCTGCTTGGAAGGGTTTTCCATCCATTAAAAATAATTGTGCAACCTTGCCTGACAATGGAGAAAGTGATTTTAAAAATTTAGAGTCCAATTCTTCATGTTCGGCGAGCGATAAAGCAATTTCTTTTAAGGGTGAACTTGTAAAAAGAAGCTCATTTTTGCAGATAAAATCACCCTCTTTTATGTTCAATCTTACCGTTGGGGTCTTTTTAAATAGAGTATTTAGCGTTTCTATAGAGGGTGCTTCTATATAGGTATCGCCCCACAAAAGAAGGGGTGGGTTATGATTCGGGTGAGGGTCAAACAAACCCGTAAAAAAAATATCTTCAAAATAATTTTGTCGCCGAACAATAAGAGGCTGTTCTCCTTTTACAAGGATTAAAGTATAATCATGCCCAAACAGAGTTCTTATTTCCTCAGGAGGTAATAGGGCTGTTTTGTGAATGCTTTCCGTTGTACCTGATGTTGTTGTCTGTGTTGTCCCCTTTGTTTCCGTGGTGGTTTGCCCAAAGCTGGTGGAGTGATTGACACTGTGGGTATTCGTATTGCTATTGCCTTCGGATGTGCCTGTCCCCCAGCTGTCTCCAATACTGCCACCAATGTTTTTACTCTGTGTGGTATTGAGGGGTAAAGGGTTAGATTTTCCATACGTTGCTGAAACGGACTCACCCCAATTTTTAGACCTATTTTCTCCTTTATTGGTACTTGATCCGATGCTTTTCCCTAAGGCTTTACTGAAACTGCTACCGATACTGTGGGTTACGCTTTTTGAGAAGGCTTCAGAATAGCTTTTTGCTTCGGCGAGGCTGTTATTTTGAAGTCTCATCAATACTTGTGTATTACCCACCAATTTAGAAGCATAGTCCAGCGTGAAATGGTCTTCGTTACCGAAAAATAATTTCAGCCCAGAGTTTGAAAGAAAGGTTTCCCAATTATCACCATAAACACTTTTTAATTGCGGTAAACTTTGAAGGATGAAACACATTTTTACGCCGAACCCAGCCATTTGAGCAACGCCTTTTTCAATTTCAGGCATGCGTTCAAGTCCTGCAAATTCATCAAATAGCATTAAAACGGGATGACTGTTTTTAGGTAGATGCGTAATGCGTTCCATTTCAAGTAGGATTAAATCTGTCATCATCCGAAGCCAGCGATGATGTGAATGTGTTTTGCTTTGCGGAAGGGTTAGATAGAGGCTTAATCCTTTTTCGTCTGTCTTGAGTTGTTCTAGGCTAATGCTGGAATGGCTAACGCATCTTTGCATAGGCGGACTATCTAAAAATTCAGTGTGATTAGACGCTTCCGCAAAAATGCTAGAACGAGTTTTGTTTGGCATTTCCATGAAGGTAATACCCGTTCCTGAGACCACAGGGTGAGGGGTATCGCACATTTCTTTAAACATGAGGTTAAAGGGCGTAATATCTTCAGTATCGATATTTCCGTTTTCCAGTCGAATTTGATATTCTTCCCAAAACCCTCTTTGTATAAAATCTCTTACGGTTACAAGATTGCGACAACTTTCATCTAAATCAGGGTGTGTAACCACAAAAATAATCAAGGCTTTAATCAATGATTTTGCTTGATCTTGAAAAAACTTTTCGCCTTTATCGTTACTAATAACCAAGGAAGCGGCTATGCGTGAGGCATCATCTACAAGGGTTTCTGAATCAGGGTCGAGTATATCAAGCGGGTTGAAACAGCCTTTGTATTCTTCTGCAAGGGAAGGGGCTGCATTGAAAGGGTCTAACACGCATACTTTTTGCCCCATGCCTTCACAGTAATCTGAACCTGAGCCACGGCGGGCGGCGGTTAGTGTGGCATTTTCACCCTTAGGGTCTATAACCACTGTAGAGCCTTCCCAAACACATAGATTAGGAACAATAAAAGCCGTTCCTTTTCCGCTTCGGCTACCAGCTACAACGGTTATATGGGTATCGTCATTAAAGCCTACGGGGAATCCTTTTTGCGTTGTTCTTCCTAGCCATATATCCCCTTCTCTAAATTCATAAGCGGGGTAGTTGTCTACATCTAAAATATGGGCAACACCCAGTGTCCCTCTTTGTCCACCGTGCTGTTGGTTTTGTTCTTTTTCGTATAATAACCCTGTCATGTGCTATCATCTCCCAAGCCTATTTGTGAAGTCATTTTTATATGACTTATTTTATCATAGGGTTGATATTTTAGGCTTGGGGCGTAAGTGGGTGGAGGCTGCCAGCCAAATGATTAGTCAGCTTAACAGGCTTTTAGGGTAGTAAATCAAGACCCAGCTCTTTTAAAAACGCATTATGAGCCTGAGTGGATTTTTTGATTTTGTCCTCTATGCTTTCAAGGGTTGTATGTATTTCATCTAGCTTTTCTTCTTTTTCAGCTTCTGCCGTGCTTACATAACGAGAGATATTTAGATTGTAGTCATGGTTGTTTTTGATCTCATCAATAGATACACGCTTTGAATACCGTTCTTCCTCTTTTCGGAACTGGTACGTCTCAACGATTTTTCTAATATGATTTGGATTATCTTGATCTAGCTTGTTTTGCCGTTTGTCTTTTCTAAAGTTTCCTTCACCACTGGCATTGATGAACAGAATATCATCTTCTTTTTTACACTTTTTCAAAATCAAAATACAAACGGGAATCCCTGTCGAATAGAACAGGTTCGGAGCAAGCCCAATGACGGCATCAATGTTGCCATCATCAATAAGTTTTGTACGGATTCTTGCCTCTGCACCGCCCCTAAATAGCACCCCGTGGGGAAGAATAATAGCCATTGTGCCTTCTTCTTTTAGGTACTGGAATCCGTGTAATAAGAATGCAAAATCTGCCGCAGATTTTGGGGCAATACCATAGTTCTTAAAGCGGAAATCTTCCCCTAACGCATCCGTCGGTTCCCAGCGAAGACTAAAGGGAGGGTTCGCAACAATGGCATCAAATTGAATTTTTTTAGCGGGATTGGATTCTCTCAGCACGTCCCAATCGTTTTTGAGGGTATCGCCGTGGTAAATTTCAAATTCAGCATCCTTCACCCCATGTAACAGCATATTCATACGGGCAAGGTTATAGGTAGTAATGTTGTTTTCTTGACCGTATATTTTGCCGATACCATTTGCCCCCAACTTCTTACGGACATTCAACAACAACGAACCAGAACCGCAAGCAAAATCAAGCACACTTTCAAGATGTTTCTTTTTCCCTGTGGTGGGGTCTTGAGCATCCAGTATTACAATTTCAGAGAGGATACTAGATATTTCCTGAGGGGTGTAAAATTCCCCCGCTTTTTTACCTCCCCCTGCTGCAAATTGCCCAATCAGGTATTCGTAAGCATCCCCGAGGGTGTCTTGATCCGTTGAGAATTCCCGTAAGCCGTTGGCAATGTCTTTAATAATGGTACATAAACGGTCGTTGCGTTCGCGGTATTCACGCCCCAACTTGTCTGAAGTTAGATTTATTTCTGAAAACAACCCCTGAAAGGTACTGTGGAATGATTCATTTTCGATGTATTTAAAACCGCTTTGAAGGGTGTTTAAGAGTTCCTTGTTTTGGGTGCGTGCCATTTCGGCGATATTGTCCCAAAGGTAGTCAGGGTGAATGACATAGTGCATCCGAACCCGCATCATTTTTTCAAATTCGTTTACGTCATCGGCGTTGTTTGTGTACCATTGTTGTAAGGGTGTTGCATTAGCTTCTTTGTTTTCTTGGGGGTATTCAGTCCCTAGCTCTTCTTTTGCGGCTTGTTCGTAATTATCTGAAAGATAACGTAAAAACAAAAACGAAAGCATGTAATCCCTAAAATCATCGGCATTCATTGAGCCTCTTAATTTATCTGCAATAGCCCATAGGGTTTTGCCTAGCTTTTTTTGTTGATCAAGTGTCATGGTTTACTGCCTTTTGATTTTTGAAGTTCTGGTAATTCAAACTGGTAACGCTCTTGGAAACTCTTAAAGATGTCTTTAAAAAGTTGTTTGTTGTCTTGAACCATTTCTTTAGGTTCGTATATGGAATGCTTGCCGTGGCTAAGCAAGTTTAACGCCCTAGCGTAGAGGGCTTCATCATCCAAACCTTGTATGCAAGAAGAAAAGTCATTGTACCCAAAGAACGTAGCCGTTTTTTCTAGGATGGTTCTGAGTATGTTAAAGTGATATGTATAAATTCTATCACTTTCAATGGCTTGTTTTAGCTCACTAATCATTGCGACATGGTGAAAAAAAGGCGTTTCGTTTGTGGGCTGTAACGTATAGCACCCTGTTTGTTTGGCTTGATGATAAAAGTAAGCCTTAGTCTTACTTTTTTTAAGTTCATTCCACATGACATTAAAAAATAGACCGTGATGAGATGATATAATCGCCTTCATACCTTCTTTGCGGCTTTTCAATAATTTGGATAAATCACTGGCAACCGAAATAACGTTATTATCATCGAGTGAAGAGACAGGATCATCAATGTAAATATATTGAACCCAATTATACGCTTCAATATCGGCATCCATTGCTAATTGAACCACCGCCAAGAAGAAACACCAAATAAACAGGTTTTCTTCCCCTCTGGAAATCTTGATGTGTGAATGTTCGATAGTGGGGGATGCCTCTGGTTTTTGATTGTATAAGGGGTTTCTCTCTGTTCGAGAGAAAACTACTTCCCAGTTGGTATAATCAATTTTAAAGTCAAAATCCGCATAACGTTCCAGAAACTCACGGATACGGGAATCCATCTCCAACTCTTCCAGCCCTTTAAAGAATTTAGAATGCTGGTTAAAACGTAACACCCGTTCGCTATCGTTTTCAAGGTCGTTATCCCAACTGAATAGGTCTTCGGTAAAGGCGTTAAAGTAAAGGGTGTTTTTAGTGTTGGCTTCGGTATCCGCTTTTTTCTTGCCTTTGGTTGTTTTATGGGCATCTTTAAACGCCATGGAAAGGCGAGTTTTACCCGTGCCGTTATGGGCAAAAATTAGAATAAAGTCATTATCTTTAAAATCATCTTTTAGCCGTTGCACAAGGCGGTTGAGTGAGTTGTACTGATTGACTGCTACCTTACCATTCATCCTGCTACCTCCTCATCTAAAGCAGGGAAGAGGGCTTGCATCAAGCCTTTTTTATGTTGTTTGAGGGCTGCTATTTTTTCGGTTTGTGCGGTGATGACCTCGTCCAGCGAACTCAGGCAGTCTGCAATTTTTTGTTGTTCGTCGGGGCGGGGTAGGATAACAGGAAAATTTAGAACAGCCTCTTTGGAAAGATTTTTTTGTGATGAGCCTTGACCGTGAAGTTTAAAATACTTTTGATTATAGTTAATCAAAGTCTTTAAAAAGGTAGGAATTATATCAGTGTTTTTTATTCTTAAGCAACCCATTCTTTGATTAAGAACGTAACTATTATCTGGTATAATATCTACTAAGCCTAGAAAGTTACCATGTGCGACGTCACTCAGAACCATTACTAAATCGTCTTTAATTAAAGAACCATCACTAGTCATAACTTTTAAATGATTATTTTTCAATTTGCCAGTAATGTCTATACTATTTAAGGTTATAAGTTTATAAAAGCCTGATTCCGACACATAAGGTTCTAATGATTTTCCGTTTATATAATATACTAAGTCTCTCAATCGTTTCATCTCCCACGGTGGAGCATTCTCAAACTCTGGGAAGCGGAGGCTTGGGACGTTTTCGTCTTCCGCAGGGAAGAGGGCTTGCATCAAGCCTTTTTTGTGTTGCTTGAGGGCTGCCACTTTTTCGGTTTGTGCGGTGATGACCTCGTCCAGCGAACTCAGGCAGTCTGCAATTTTTTGTTGTTCTGGTAAATTGGTCAGGAATGTGGATAATTCCCCAACAATTTCAATATTCAAATTTCTTACGCCACTGCCAGCAGCTGTGTTTAAAAAATACTTTTGACTACTATCGGATAAAATTAAGTAATACAGAAATTCTGAATAGAGAGATGGTTTTATTTCTGATATGGCTATCCATCCATCATGAATACATGTCTCTAATTCTACAATGTAAGGTCTGCCAAAACTCATAGAATTAGACATAATTAAATCACCATGTTTGACAACACGAGTTTTTGTTAGAGCTTCAGGTATAACCTTTTCCGCTGTCTGTGTTATGAACTTCGCTTCTTTATGCACATCCCCAATTTTAAGCCAGTGTAATCCTTCACTATCGGTAGTTAGATACTCATTGATGGGTCTAGGTGATCCGCCTCTTACAATCTTCGCATACTTTTTTAATGGCTTCACCTCCCAAGGCGGAGCAGTTTCAAACTCTGGGAAGCGGAGGGTAGGGGTAGCCGTTTTAGGGGCGTGTTGTGGCTGTTTATTGTTCATATACATCTAGCCCCGCAATGCTTCTGCCCTTGGCTTGCTTGTGCAATAGGGGTATCAATTCTTCCATTAACGCCAGCTTTTTTGCGGTGCGTTCTTTCCAGCCAAGCCCTAGGGGTTTTAGCAAGTTTGTTAGGGCTTCATCATCAAAGCGTTTTAACCGCAGTATTTCAGCCACAAAGGCGGTTAAGGCGGTTGCATCAAGGCTATAGTTTGCGGCAATGGCGTTGAAGGCACGGTTGTACTTTTCCGCTTTAAACCATTCATAGCCTTCTTTAATTGCTTTTTCGTTCAAGCCCACGCCTTCTTGTAGGCTGTTGATATACGCTTCAATCTCTTCCCGCTCATCCAAAAACTTGGCATCGGCTTGTATTAAGCCAATCAACTCCTTGCGAGACATACTCTGCTTGCTTGGGGTTTCGTGTGAATACCTAGCAATCAGTTTCATAATATAGTCGTAATCAATCACTTCAGAAGCAAATAGCACAAATTCAAAATCTAGCTCATTCACTTCAGGAATAACGGATTCATCGTACTTATGTTGTTTTTCTCTCAAACGTTGGGCGGTTTCAAGGTACACGCCTTTAAAGCCCTGTAGCTGGTCTTTGGGTAATAGGGTTTCAATCGTTTCTTTCAGTTCGGGGGTTAAATCTGTGTACTGATCCAGTTGCGTTTTTAACCGTTGAACCTCCTTAAAGCGTTCTATAAACGTGGCACGGGCGGCATCTCCTTTTAGGTTTGGCACGTCTTCAGGGCGGCTATTCAATCCCTGAGACTGCATAAAGTCATCTAGGCGTTTAATGGCATCATCCAGTTTTTCAACAACTTTAGGGGCGGGGTCTACCAACCATATTTCTCTTGCCTGTGCTTCCTGTTCTTTGCCAGAAAATAGGGCAATGGCTTTGTCTACTTCACCTTGTTGTTGCCTGAAATCCAGAATATTGCCGTAGGGTTTGGTATCGTTTAGCACCCTATTTGTTCTTGAAAAGGCTTGAATGAGCTTGTGATAGGTCATGTTTTTATCGACATACAGGGTATTCAAAAACTTGGAATCAAAGCCCGTTAGTAGCATTTCAACCACAATCACAATATCCAGTTTCTGGCTGTGGGGGTAATCGTGGTTTGGGTATTGTTGGTCTTTGATGCGTTTTTGCACATCTTGGTAATACAAATCAAATTCGTTAATGCTGTGGTTAGTGCCATATTGGACGTTGTAATCTGCTAGCATGGAAGTGAGGGCTTTTTTCTTCTCTTCGGGGTTCTTTTTGTTGTCTTCCCGCTCCTGCTCTAAATCTTCCTGAAGCTGTTTTACATCCTTGTTGTTTTTATCTTCCTGTTCATTATTACTTGGTAAAACAGGCGGTGTAAATACGCATGCAATATGTAACGGTTTAAAGTCAGGGTCAATTAGCTTCTTGTTTTCTTGAAGCTGTTTAAACAGTTGGTAATACTCAATCGCATCATCAATGCTGCCCGTTGCAAACAACGCATTGAACTTACGCTTCCCTGTGGCGGTATCATGCTTAGCAAGTATGGCTTCAACAATGGCTCTTTTTGCTAGGGACTCCCCTTTTTTGGGTACTTCTTTTCCTTCAGGCTTGTAATAGTCTACATGAAAACGTAGCACGTTACGATCTTCAATCGCATGGGTGATGGTGTAGGCATGCAAGCACTGCTGGAAAACATCGTCTGTTTGAACAAGGCAGGCTTCTTGCCCTTCAATTTTACGGTAGGAGGCGTTTTTCTCAAAAATGGGTGTTCCTGTAAAACCAAACAGTTGTGCCTTTGGGAAAAATTCTTTGATTGCTTGATGGTTGTCCCCAAATTGCGAACGGTGGCATTCGTCAAAAATAAAGACGATTCTTTTGTTTTTCAAGGGTTGTAACTGTGATTTATAATTTTTCTTACTGTTTTCATCCAAGGCAAGTCCTAGTTTCTGAATCGTGGTAACAATCACTTTATCCGCATAATCTGTGGAAGCTAGACGTTTTACGAGCGTAGCCGTGTTTGTATTTTCTTCTACGCAGCCTTCTTGAAAGCGGTTAAATTCTTCACGGGTTTGGCGGTCAAGGTCTTTACGATCAACAACAAACAAGCATTTTTCAATGTCTGGGTTATCTTTTAGTAGCGTAGAGGCTTTAAACGAAGTGAGGGTTTTCCCGCTACCTGTGGTGTGCCAAATATAGCCGTTGCCCGTGCCTTGTTTAATGCAGTCCACAATAGCTTTAACCGCATAAATTTGATAAGGTCTCATCATCAAAAGCTTTTTTTCGCTAGCAACCAGAACCATGTAGCGGCTAATCATTTGCCCCAATGTACATTTAGCAAGGAAGGTTTCCGCAAACTCATCGAGGTGGTTTATTGGTCTATTGTTTTTGTCTGCATATTGATAGAGTGGTAAAAAACGCTCATCTGCATCAAAGGCAAAATGCCGACTATTGTTATTCGCAAAATACCAAGTATTGGTCTGATTGCTTACAACAAATAGCTGTAAAAAGCACATTAGCGTTTTATTGTAGCCATTGCCTGCATCGTTTTTATACTCCACTATTTGCTGCATTGCCCGTCGTGGGTTGATGCCTAATGTTTTTAATTCAATTTGAACAACAGGAATACCGTTAATCAACAAAACCACATCGTAAATATGATGACTATAGTCCGTGTTCATTCTTAATTGATTGATGACTTCAAAAGTGTTCTTACACCAGTCTTTAATGTTCACCAGCGTATAGTTAAGCGGTGTTTCATCTTCACGTTTGAAGGTATTTATCCCTCGTAAAATCTTTGCAGCGTTAAATGTATCAGGAGTGATGATTTCCTCACAAAGGCGTTCAAACTCTTTATCTGTCAATTTGACTTGATTGAGAGATTCAAATTTTTCTCTAAAGTTTTTCTCAAGCGTAGCTCTGTCTTTAATATCTGCCCTGTAAGTATATTTAAGGTCAGACAGCTTATTTATCAGATCATTCTCAATTTTTTGCTCTTTCATAGAACCTGTATCTTTCTAACTTTTATTGAGTAGTAACTCAAACCAAAAACGGTATGGTAGTTTTAAAGCTTTTTCAATCATTCTTTTTGTTTTAATTCTAAAGTTCAAACGACTTTGTAGCGTGTAGCCCGCCCTTCACCGAGACGTTCGAGCTTCTTCATGTTATAAAACTTACGGATAATTTCTTCAACAGTGCGGTTTGGATAGCCTAAAGCTAGCACGACATCCTTGCGTGAGAATATTTGCTGCTGCTGAGCCCATTTCCAAAAATCTTGTTGCTTTTCAGAAAGCAAATACTCAAATTGATCTTGTTCAAGGAGTTTTTGAGCTTCTTCGGCTTGTTTAAAAAACACATCCATAATAAACAGAAGCCACTCTTTCATATCTTCGCTGTCAGTTTTCCAGCTTTTTTGTGTTTTGTTTAAAGCAAGGTAGTAATCTGCTTTGTTGGCTTCTACAATTTTTTCATGGGAGACTAATTTACTAAAGCTATACCCTTGTTTCAGCATGATTAGGTTTGTCAATAAGCGACTACTTCGCCCATTCCCATCTTGGAAGGGGTGAATAGCCAGATATTCAAAAATGAAGTTCGCCGTCAAAATCAGCGGGTGTTTATACCTGCTTTGTGTTGCCCATTCATACCATTCAAGGAGTTCTTGCATTTCCTTCTTAACCAAAAACGGCGGTGTTGGGTCAAAAATAATGCCGACAACATTTCCATCTTGATCTTTCGCTTCAACACGGTTTGTTCCAAATTTATACTGCCCTCTTTGTCGTTCATCTTTTGAGCTAAATTGCAACATATCCCGATGGAGCTGTAAAATACTAGATTCATTGATTGGGATGTTTTCAGCGTTTTTAAAAATTTGTTCGAGTACATTCATGTAGCCCACGACTTCTTGTTCATCCCGTGTTTTGAATGACCGAATCCGCATGTCTTTGTACAGAGATTCCACTTCAGCATCTGAAAGGATGTTCCCCTCAATACGGTTAGATGCACCCGTAGAGGTTACAATAACCGATTGAGTGAGCCGACTAATGGTTTGCGGCAGTAAATGCCCAGTCATTGTAACGGTATTTTTCACTGCATCAATAAAAGCTATTTTTTGATAAATTTGTTCGGTAACATCGCTAGACAATGACAGACGAGTACTTAATCGGTCTGTTTCCCAGTTCATACATAATCTCCTATATCTACATGTTACATTATGTGAGATTATGTGAGATTAGTCAAGACGGGATTTTGCAAAACCTCTCAAATAGGGTGCATCAAAATAATCCCTAAAATCCCCCTTGTTTTTCGCTAGGAATAAAGGGCTTGAAACTATTTCAAAAAGGGTGTACCCTATTTGAATGAGTATAGCAGCATACATTCGTATTTCAGACCCTGATCAGAACATTGACAGCCAACGAGAAGCCATTGAACGATGGCTGATAAGCCACGGGCATGATCTGAATCAGGTACAGTGGTTTGAAGATAAATTCACGGGCAGAACAACAGACCGCCCCGCTTTCAAAGCCTTACAAGCGGCTATTTTTAACGGGGAGGTTAAAACGGTTGTTGTGTGGAAGTTTAACCGCATTGCCCGTAGCCTAAGAGAGGGTGTACAGGCTTTAGGTGATTGGTGCAATCAAGGCGTAAGGGTTGTTTGTATAACCCAGCAAATAGACCTCTCAGGGACAATGGGGCATATTCTAGCCAGTGTGATGTTTGGTATGGCGGAAATAGAGCTGGAAAATAACAAAGAAGACCAACGCAGAGGCATTGAAGCTGCCAAGAAGAAAGGCGTGTACACAGGTAGGAAAAAAGGTACACTTAAAGCCAAGCCCGACCGTGCAAGGGCATTAAAAGCCCAAGGTTTAACAGCGAAAGAGATAGCTCAAAGCCTAGGCATAGGCGAAAGCACCGTGTGGCGGTATTTGAGATAAAGGCTTAATAGTCTGCATTTTTTATGGTGCGTGGTTTATACCAGAACATCCGCTCATTCTCCATGTTCCAGACCATTCAATCACCAAATGGCGATAACTTTTCAATGCCTTCTTAACTTCAATGCTCTTACCCCAAGCCCTTCAATGTCGAAAGCCCATTCTCTGCATCTAAGGAGGGCTTTAAGTTGGTTTGCTTAAGTGTTCCATCCCAGCATCTAGCGGTTGGGTAGTCATCCATTAAATAACCGTAAGCCGTTTTAAAAAGGCGTGTTCAGCACGTCTTTGATAGGGGCGGTCAATTAGTTCTGTCTCTTGCGTCTGGTGTGGGTTGATTCGGCTTTGTTAGCAGAAGTCGGTCAGCTCGCAAGAAAATTCCCGGCTCCTCCTAAAGGCACCCCCCAAATTTTTCTTGCCATCTGCCCTTTACCCTTCCGCTGGTCACGTCTCCGTCAACCACCCCAAACTCAAGGAGACCTAAACCATGACACCCACGATTCAAATCTACGTTGCCTGCCTCGCTGCTTACAATAACGGCTATTTACACGGTCAATGGATTGACCTTGACCAACCGCTAGACGATGTTTGGAACGCCATTCGCACCATGCTCAAAACAAGCCCTATCCCCGATGCTGAAGAATGGGCGATACACGACTATGAAGGCTTTGAGGGCTACGACCTTGGTGAATATGAAGGCATTGAAAACGCCCACGTCTTGGCTCAATTTATTCTGGAACATGGCGAATTAGGCGGCTTAATGCTAAACCACATGAGTGGTGATTTAACCCTCGCCCAAAGTGCGATAGAAGACAATTACCAAGGCAAATATACATCCTTAGCGGATTATGCTGAAGAGCTAACCACCGATACCACTGAAATTCCTCAGCATCTGGCTTATTACATTGACTATGAAGCAATGGCACGGGATATGCAGCTCAACGGTGATATTTTCACCCTAGAAACAGGTTTTGAAGCCGTTCACGTCTTCTGGAATCACTAACCGTTTCAGCCCAAGTTCGTGAGAACTTGGGCTTTTTTAACTTTTAAAAAAAGAGGGGTTTATCAAGGGCGAAAGCGTGGTACACTAAAAGCAAAACCCGACCGTGCAAAAGCCCTAAAAGCCCAAGGCTTGACGGTGAAAGAAATTGCTAAAAGTCTAGGGGTTGGGGAAAGTACCATTTGGCGTTATTTGAGGGGATAGTAATGAATATTTTAATCTATCCTCCACTACCACTACTTCCTCCATCATAGGTTGCAACTTTATTGAGGTACGGATTAGAAGGAGTATAGCTGTAAATCATCAGAGTAGTTCCTTTTGAATCGTAAGCAAGTAAAAAACATAAGATTGTATATTCAAAATTATACTACAGTTAAAGAGATTAATAAAGTGGCAATTCTTAAAAAACGATTTTCTCTTTCGGTAAAACTTATTTTAAAATCGCAATCTACATTATTTGTTGGGTTAATTGGGTATTTAATTCCGTTCCCAATATCCTCACACATTGGTGAGAGAATATTAG
>JBILSS010000126.1:0-6407 GCA_044371965.1 Vampirovibrionales bacterium | reverse complement strand
AGCCTTGACCTGCTTTAAAGTGATTCAACGCCGATTGAGCGTCTTGACGGGTCGAGTCTATCAACGCTTGGGTCAAGGTAATCCCCCCTTGTTGATGAAGTGCTTCTTTCAACGCCACACAAGCTTGATCGATTGCTTCAAGAGGGGCTTGCTCCTGCACTAAATTAAAAATAGTTTGCACCGCTTCTTCTAAAAACGCTTGCTGGCTTTCTTCTTGAAACAATAGTAAAATCGGGGCATTCGCCAAACCATTACGAATATCGTCTAAAATCGGCTTGCCTAAGTCCGTGGCATCTGCGGTGTAATCGAGTAGATCATCGTGAAATTGAAACGCCATGCCAAAAGCATTGCCAAAGTCAATCGCCTTTTGCGTCGTGACGGTATCCGCTTCCGCCAAAACCGCCACTGATTTGGCAAGACATACATATAAACTCGCCGTTTTTTTGTAGGTTTTTTGCGTATAAGCGTCCCATGAAATCTCGGCGAGTGGTTGATAAGCAAGTGCATCTTGAAGGACTTCACCTTCGCAGAGTTCCGCCAAGACTTGGGCATAAAAGCTTACTAGTTGAAGATTGCCCAAGCTAGCGAGTGTTTGGCTGGCTTGAGCCAAGAGCCAATCACCACCTAAAATAGCGATACGGTTGCCAAAACGCTGACGCACCGTGGATTTGCCTCGTCTTAAATCGGCTTCATCCAGCACATCGTCATGCAATAAGGTCGCCAAGTGAATCATTTCCGTGACGGCAGCGAGCTTCACGACACGATCATCACTGGGCTTGCCTGTGATGGCTTGCCATAGGGCATGCACCATCGCAGGTCTCACCAATTTACCTAAGGTGCTAAGGCTATAGGTGGTCGCATCCGCCAGTGTTAAGGCTTCCGGCGGTAATAGCCCCTGCAAAAAATCCACCGTCGCATTAAGTTCGGCGTCTAAAGGTTGAAAGAGTGGGGCAATTTTTAGAGCCGTCATGGCATGTTTCACTTATAATAATAGTATTCTTTATATTATGGATGAAAGTCTGCGAAAACGTCAATAGAAAAGATTTGATAGTCATCTTTAGTTTTTCTGTAAAGGTGGCTAGACGAGGAGCCTAGATTATTTTGTGAGGGCGTGTAGTGAGACCTACATAACGGAACAAAATAATCGTAGCGACAAAGTATAGACCCTGTACAGGAAATTATAAAGGTGGCTATCGATGAATGTAGAGCTGATAATCGTGACAGGCGCCACCGCCACAGGCAAAACCGATTTAGGCGTTGCCTTGGCTCAAGAGTTGAAGAGCGATGTCATTTCTTGCGACAGTCAACTGGTTTATAAAGGCTTGGATATTGGCACGGCGAAACCCACGCCAGAAGAAAAGCAAGGCATCCCCCATTTTGGCATGGATCTTGTTGCCCCCGATGCCATTTTTTCAGCCGCCATGTTTGAAAAAGCGGTGTTGCCCTTGATTGTGGAGCGTTTAGAGCGTCAGCAACCCGTGATAATGGTAGGCGGCACAGGCTTTTACCTGCGTCAGTTGTTTGAAGCTCGTCCACTGGTGGATGTCCCCCCAAACCCCAGCTTTCGAGCCGAAATGACCGCATGGGCAAGCACGCAAGCTGGCGACTTTCCTTTACACGAGCGTCTAAAAACCCTCGATGCCTTGCGAGCGTCGCAATTGTACCCTGAAGATGACCGCCGTGTCTTAAGAGCCTTAGAAATCATCGACGCCACAGGTGAGCCTGTGCCTCAAGAAAAACGACCTAGTGTGGTGGAAACGGCTTTAGGACGTGAGCCTAAAACCGTATGGCTGGGCTTGATGCATGGCGATAAGGTGCATCGTTACCAGCGGATAGAAGCTCGCATCGATGCCATGCTGGACGTTGGCTGGTTGGCTGAAGTTCAGCACTTGGCAGCTGCCTATGGTGAAACGGCTCACGCCTTGCAAGTGGCTCACGGATACCCCGAACTCTTGGCTGTTTTAAAGGGTGAACTTAGCTTAGAAGAGGCAAAAACGCAAATTGCGATAAACGTCCGTCAATATGCTCGCCGTCAAAAAGTGTGGTTTAATCGACATAGCCAAATGCAGTGGCTGGATATTGGCGATCAAAACGGATCACTGCTTCCCCTAGAAGACAAGCTCGCTTGGGCGTTAGAAAGGATTGCCTTATGAACAAACAAGCTTTGACGCTCGCCTTTTTAAGTGATTACGGCAATAGCGACGCCTATGCAGGCATCTTGCACGCTGTGGCGTTAAGTCGTTTGACGCCTGAAGCCAAGCAACTCACCCAACGATTCGATTTAACGCATGGCATCGCTCCCTTTGACATTCGTGCAGGGGCGTGGAGCCTGTTGCAAGCCCTGCCTTACTTGCCCCCTCATACGGTGAGCGTTGCGGTGGTGGATCCCCATGTGGGAAGCGTCGAACAAGGCATTGCGTTGGTGTTTCGTCCGAGTTTTCAGCAAGTCTTTATCGCCCCAGACAACGGCTTATTGGCTCCTTTATTAGCGTGCATCCCTGATGCTTATGCCCTTCGTTTGACCCGTCAAGACGTTCAAGCCTACGAGTGGTTTTACGCCAGCCTTGAAGAGCAGGCATCCGCTGGCAATACCTTTCACGGTCGGGATATTTACACGCCGCTCGCCTGTGCCGTACTCAATGCATGGGCAAGAGGAGAAGCCTTTCCCCTGCTTGAGCAAACAGAGCCTGCTCCCTTACGAGGGATTTCGCCCTTTCCGCCGATGGCTCAACGCCACGACAACAGCTTTACGGCTCACGTGTTATTGCAAGACGGCTACGGTAACGTCATCACCACCCTGCCGTCGCATTGGATCGATCCCACCGTGACGCATCTACAGATCACGCATCACGAGCAGACCTTGACACTCCCTTTGGTGAACTGTTACGCCGAAGGAGAAAGGCATCCGCAAGGGTTTGTCCTGCGTGGGAGCCACGGCTATATAGAGCTAGCTTGTTCACAAGCAGGCTTTTCGGTTGATTTCAATAGGGGTGACGAGCTAATGATTTTTCGCTCGTGATTCGGGATGGGAGGGAGGGACAGAAACCTTCTGAAATCAGGAGGGGGGACAGAAAAAAAGACTTTCGCAGAGCTTTCTATAACATGTAGACCGCCTATGGCGGTTTGGCGGAACAAAGCTCTCTGACGACGACCCGCTCAAGACAAAAACGAGAAATCCAAAAAGAAAAAGCCAACGAGATCGTTGGCCTAGTATAGCAAGTATCAATGCAAGTGGTCACGGATGACTGCCTTAATAAAAAGGAGCATCCTTTCTAATAAAGACCTAGTAAAAAAGCATTGTGCCAATTTGTTACATTTGTTTACGAATGTAACAGTCCTTGAAGAAAAACGTTGTTCTTTCGAAAGAATAACAATTCCTTCAAACGAAAAGAGGACGGGTATGTTTCTGCGTTTCTTAGTGCTTTTACTCTTTATAAGCCCCTTGTTTACGATAAGCCCTGTCTTCACGCATTTTGCGGTGGCTGGTACGCAAGCCGAAGAACTCGCCAAGCGTGCGACGATGTATCTTAAACAAGGGCAAGTCAACATCGCTGAAAAGCTGGCGAAAGATGCTGTGGCACAAAGCAATACCCTTGACGAACACGCCCGTTCCCAAGTGACTTTAGCCTTGGTTGAAGCCAAGCTCGGTAAAAGCACCGAAGCTCAAAAACGCTTACAAGTGTTATTGAAGAACTTACCCAATAGTCATGCCATGCGACCTATGGCAAGCCAAGCTCTAACGATTGTCTCGCAAACAGGGGCGATGAAACAGTGGCAAGCCGCCAAACCAGCGACGCAAAAGCCAGCGTCTAGTAATGATTACTTCGATTACGCCATTACACCTGGTAACATCATTCATTGGAATGTGGCAAAAATGCCGTTGAATGTCTACATTCAAACGCCTCCTGCTGAATTTGCCAAACGTATGCCTGATTACAACAACTTTGTGCTAAAGGCGATTAACGAATGGAAAAAAGCGGAACCTCGCTTACAATTTCGATTGGTCGCCAGCGAAAAACAGTCGGATATTCGTGTAAAGTGGAAAAAAATGCTTGAACATAACCGTATTGGAGAAAGCCCTAACATCGTGCTAGGGGGCAAGCTCGTTTTGGCGGACTTGGTTTTGGCGACACATACGCCCACGGGGGAGATTCTCGACACCGAAACCTTATACCTCACTATTGTGCATGAGTTTGGACACGTCTTGGGCGTGCATGGGCATAGTCCTAATGAAGAAGATATTATGTATTGGCAGGCATCTAAGCTACAGAAACAGTTGACCAGTCGTGATCTCGCCACGATGAAACGCCTTTACCAAACCACGCCCACCTACACCAACGATGCATCCACCACGATGGCAAGTAGTCGAGTGGGGGCGGCGAATCTATTGATGGCTCAACAGTTTTTCAAAAAACAGCAATACCAAGAAGCTTTGGCTAAGCTCAATGTTGTTTTTGCCAACGATCCGAATAATATGGAAGCCTATATGCTTGCGGGCTTATGTAATGCGAAATTACAGAACTATGAAAGAGCGGTTCCTTTGTATGAAAGAGCCGTCAAGCCCAACGACAAGGATCCGTTGAAAGTCTATGATTTAGCGGTGTTGACGCTCAAACGAGCCGAACAACGTGGGCAGTATCACAATAGTTACAAAGCGGATATTCAAAAGTCGTTACAGATCTTAACCAGCATTGAATACACCATTGAAGCCCAGTACAAGGGCAATGTAGCGGATGCCATTCAGTTTTGTCAGAAGGAGCTGGATCGCTTGTCTTAACGCCTATTCGTCTATAGTGTTCGATAGATGAAACAGGCTATGAGGCTATTCTAGGAGCCTAGATTTTTTTGTGCGGGTGTGTAGGCAGAACTACATAACCAAACAAAAAAATCGTAGCGACAACGAAGAGACCATAGACCGTTTTATATAGCGGATACTACAGTTTGATTTCATCATCCTTTTTCGTATCAAACGCTTTTTCTGTTCGATCACTGGTGACGATGCCATATTTGTCTAAATCAATATGAGGGAAATTAAAGACGCTCGCCACTAGACTGTCTGGGAAAAGAGAAAGCTTCGTCGTATACAAACGTTTTTTGTCGATTAAAAGCTTCTGATTTTCTTCAAAAGAATCACGACCCGCTTCAACCGTTTCTTGAATACGCTTGTATAAAGAGGCGTCTATATTCGGGTTCTGCTCCTTCAAGAACTGAAACACGGCTTGAGAACCCTTCGCTCCGTAACGCCCTTCAATCGCACTTTTGTAGACCTTTTCGGTATCTTTCGCATACAACGCCGAAACCTGCACCGATTCCTTAAACTTCTTCCACATATTGTCGTAATTATTTTGATTCTGTTCGTACTGAGCAATCACGCCCTTTTCAAGACCCACAAAACTATTGTAGGTTTGAATCGTTGAACCAATCAACACAACCCCTAAAATCAACGTCAAGGCGACGGTGGCAATCAACCATTTTAAATAAGCTTTCATTTTTACGTACTCCATTCTTGTTGTCTTGTTGAGTCTTATCGATTCTTTTTAACCAAAGGGAATGTTTCCACATGGTGAAAAAAGAACCCTAATCCCACTGAAACCAATAAGCTAATCATAGCACCTAAAATCCATTGAAGCAAAGTGGGTTTAAACGATTCTTGAAGGTATTTAAAGTCGCTCATTTCTCTGATTTTATAGTGGGCTAAAATGGTGTCTCGTATTTTGGGAAAAAGGGCAGTATCCACTTTAGGGTGATCTTGAATCACATTTCTTAGCTTGACCTTAAAATCAGGATAGCTCAACCCTATGACATCCACCCATTGAATCTCACTTTTTTTGACACCCGCCACAATAATAATATCGTTTTGCTTGCCCCCTTTCCATGCCCGTTGCAATTGTTTGGCATAATCTTTGGGTTTCGATGTGGCGTAAACAATGACATTCGCTTTAGTCTTTGCCCCAATGTCGGCATTGAGTTCGGCAAGCAACTGGTTGGCTTTAACTTTAGATTTAACCGAATCCCCCAAAAAGCGATCGAGCTTGTAATCATCATAAAGTTTATCAGGGTAAGGTATCAAGTTTTCCTTTTTAATAGAAGACGCATCATTGGCGAACAAGGAATCGGGATCTGCTTTAATGTAATTTTCATACTGAATCGGTAGCGTCATGGGATCCCCCACTGAAAGCTTCGCCCAGTTAGGCGGTTGAATAATCCCTCGCCTGTCAACAGGTTTTATATAGATGCGTTTCGGCAGATTCGTTTCCGCAAACCAGACCACATCATAGGAATGTTCATAACAGGTCGAACAACGACTGCCTCGACGGGTTCTGA
This sequence comes from Vampirovibrionales bacterium, assembly GCA_044371965.1. Taxonomy (GTDB): domain Bacteria; phylum Cyanobacteriota; class Vampirovibrionia; order Vampirovibrionales; family JAJTHC01; genus JAJTHC01. The sequence goes on along the minus strand of JBILSS010000126.1, from coordinate 83 downwards.
CGCAATGACACTGATACGAATGTTTACAATGAATTTGATCCCTTGCTTTAGAAACCACACGCCCCGTCACGTATTCATTGTCT
>JBILSS010000125.1:0-6419 GCA_044371965.1 Vampirovibrionales bacterium | reverse complement strand
GGGAATCGGCGACACTTTCAAGACGTTTGAGTTTGTCTTTTTCACGGTTTAAATTGGCGATCGAACTAGCCACCTTTGCCTTTAAGGGAGGCAGGCTTACATCACGAGGCTCTGCTCCTAATCGACGTAAACGAGCTTGAGCTGCCGTTAAACGAGACTTAGAAGCCGACGCTTCGGCAAGCAAACGACGGCGTTGCACGTCTAACAGGGACGTGTCCAACTTAAAAAGGGCTTGCCCTTTTTTCACCGTTTGATCTTCTTTCACATAAATCGCCACGACTTTACCACTGTAAAAGGGAGCGACTTTCACCGCTTCATCAACAGGTTCAACGATGCCTGCCCCTGTCACCGCATTTTCGTAGGGGGCAGATGCTGGCGTGCGAGTAGGTTCACGTTCAGGTTCGGCGACCACTTGCGTATTGACGTAATACAACATAATCAAAACGCCCAAAATGGCAATGGGAATCGTTTTTGAAAAGGGAATCAGTTTCCAGTTAAGGGCTTTGAGGTTTTTCTTAAACATAAAGGTGCTTTCCTTCTTAAAAACGGCAGATTCATTAAGAAGTGACGCAGGGGGTGGGGGTTAAGCCACGGCATGCTGTACCTTCCAACGGGGTCTTGAAATTTAAGCACTTGCGAGGATGAATGTTCAACAAATACGCTATTCGAGCAAGCTCCGCTTACCCCACAGTAGCAAAAGAACTCGATTTCTGCAAGTACTGATATAGAAAGCTCTGCGAATGGGACTTTCGCAGAGCTTTCTATAGTGTTTTAAAGAGTTTTCCATACAGTAGGCTAGACGAGGAGCCTAGATTAACCTCATAGCCTGTTTCATCTATGGAACCAAGTAAAAAACGGATGAGACAGGATTCGAACCTGCAACCCCTCACGGAGCGACCGCTTTCGAGACGGCACCCTAACCACCCGGACCTCATCCGTACCAGTAATTATTATTTTAGCGTATCCACATAAAATAACAAGCTCTTGCTTTTTATACACAAACGACCATAAGCACATCGAAAACCCAAACGACAACGAAGACGCCAGACGCCATTTAAACTAAGAATTGGTATAGCCAAGTTTAGAGTTTTCTGTACAGTAGGCTATTCTAGGAGCCTAGACTCGCAGATGTGTGATTGTACAAAGACGTACATAAGCACATCGAGAACCCGAGCGACAACGAAGAGACACTGTACAGAAAATTATAAACTTGGCTATATCAAGACGGCGATACAACAAAACCTTAGTCGTTGCGGGTTTTCTTGTCACGGGTGCGGAAAATACCCACGATGGCTCCACCCACGGCACCGACGGCGGCACCAACGCCTGCATTTTTCCACGCTGAACGACCGTTCTTTTGATTGGCAATCACGCCAACACCAGCCCCAACCGCAGCACCCACGGCAGTATCCGTCAACACGGTTTTCGAACGAGGTGACAACAAGTCGTTATTATTCGAATCAGTATCAGCCAAAGCCGTTAAGGGACATACCGTCACGAAAACTAAACTCGCACTAAGCACTAAACTCATGTATTGTTTCATTAGGGACTCTCCTTCATCATAATCGATACAAAACAAATGATTCGTCTACTACAGTCTAGCGATTTTTAGGACTTTTGTCAATCCAACGAAAGCACGTCAAACGCTTGAGATGCCAAGGCTGGTAAATGCGACGCTAAATACGCCGTCAAGGTATCCACACGCCCTGTCGCAAGCAAACGCACGGATTCTTTACCAGCTCCCGTTTCTACAGCGATGCTTTGACGTTCATAAGCAATTCCCAAACGCTCGGCAATAACCAACACCAAGGCTTCACTCGGATCAATAAAAATCGTGTCAGGCATATATCGTCGTAACGACGCTTTCAAGCCCAAATAATGCGTACAGCCGATAATCAAGGCTTCTGGCGGAGCCTCTTCAAACACAGATCCGTAACGATGCAATAAAACATCCACGGACTCCACATCAGGGTTGCCTTCCACCGCTTGAGCCAGTCCAGCACAAGGGACACTTTGCCACGTCAGTTGTGGGAAGGACGATTTGCCATACAAACGTCTGGCTAAAGTCGGGTAAGCCATACTATTGACCGTCAAAGGCGTTGCCATAAGCCCCACATGGGCATGGTGTTGATCCGCATCTAAGCGAGCAATTAATTCACGCATGAGCAACGACAAGGTGGGACGCAGAATATCAATCACCCGATCAGGTCGAACCCCATGCTGGGCAAACACATCAGGCGGAATACTTTCCCACACCGCAGATGCGGTATTACAGGCAAATAAAATATAGCTATTTTCACAATGACGATTAAGCAAAGCACCCACCAACTGTAAAAGACGCTCTCTCAAAAGCTGGGGATCCTTATCGCCGTAAGGCATCCAAGCGGAATCGGCGACAAAGCTAATGGGGCATCCCAAATTAGCCGACCACAAGGTTTTAAGAACGTTCAAGCCCCCCACGCCTGAATCAAAGACGATCAAGTGAGCAGGTAGAAGGCTTGCCCACGTTAAGGACGCATCCGCTTGAAGAAGAGAGCAAAGATCTTTAGGCATACATCGTTACCGCCCATTTCGCTTGAAGTAAGCATCCACCCCATCGGCGATGGCTTTGGCTTGCTGGCGTTGACGTATTTCCGTGTTCAAAACCTTCAATTCATTGGGGTTCGACACATAGCCTAGTTCACATAAAATGCTCGGCACGCTGGTGTGGTTAATCACATAAAACTGATTTTTACGCACCCCACGATCCACCACCGCCAAAGACTGCACCTGCTTGGCATGCACAGCTTGAGCCAAAGTCAAGCTAAAACCGTGGTAGTAATAGGTTTCAAGTCCATAAATCGCCGCACTGTTGCTTGAATTGTGATGCACACTAATGAAAATATGCGGATTATAGCTCGCTGCTACTTGTGTAATTTGTTTTAGACTCAAGAAAGTATCGTTGCTACGGGTCATGTAAACGACGTAACCTCGGGCTTGTAATTCGTTGCGTAACTTGAGTGCCACGCTTAAATTAAGATGCTTTTCCATGATGCCGTCTCGCATGGCACCAGCATCCTTACCGCCATGTCCTGCATCAATAACAATCACCTTTCTGCCGTTATTCGGCGGACGGTTCGGATTTTTTGGCGAATTAGGCTGAATCACCACAGGGGCAGACGTCACCAAATTAAAGCTTAATTCTAAGGCATTTAAACTAGTAAAAGGCGTGCTTCTTAAATCGTCAAACGGCTTATTGAGTTCCACCAACAAGCGACTACCTTGAGCCGACTGTACATGACTTAAGCTTTTCAAATAGGGAAAATGCGACACATCAAAGCCCATCGGCTCAGGTGGTGCCGTGACATTCAACAGATCCACACTAAAACGAGTCGGGCTTTCTTTAATGACCTTATATTGAATCGGGCGTTGCGATTCCAAGCGAAACTTAATCGGCGTATTGGGGGATTCATTCGAAATATAGAGTTGCTTTAATGCACTCATTACTTTAGGCTGCGTGATTTTCACCTTGTCCCAAAAGGGATTTTTGGCTTGAGACGGCTGAATAATGACGCTATTTTTAAAGGCGTTGTCTTTGCCTTGAAGCACCGTAAAATTACGAGCCTCTTCCGTTTCAATCACGAGCCTTACCACATTCGGCGTATTTTGAGAGACTCTGACCGACCAGCCCTGCCACTGCGTCACGCCTGAAGTTGGGTATGCCCCTTTGGCATCAGGCTCACTAGAAAAAAGTTTCGGAGAAATCACCGCAGGCTCTAAGTCCAATACAAAGCGATTGGGATTTTCCAAATAAAACTCATTTTTCACCTTAAGCGGTGGGCTATTGAGTGAAGGTTTCAACATGAAGAATTGATCGTCAATTTCAATAACTTCAATCGCCGTACGACTTTCATTCGATTTGTTTACAGCAGGCTGAGGGCTTCCACCACTGGCATTAGAAGGCACAGGCGAGTTGGCATAAGGTGGACTTTGCGTATTTTCAATAATACCCCCACCATGGCGGGATTCGCTTCGCACGATGTTAGACGCTCCCCCCACAAGGCTCGGGATGAGTAGGCGTCCGTTACTTAGGCTCACGAGGCTTAAAGTGCTTAGATTCGTCCCTGCTTTATAGGTCAATACCACACGGGCTAAATCAATGAGGCTCCCCCCATGTTGAAGCAGTTCAACCTTTTCGATATTGTGCATACCCACGGCATACCCAGAAGGCAAGCCGTTTTTCAATCGAGCAAAGGGAAACTCAATAATGAGTTGACGCTTGGGGGCATCCACCTTCAAGAGGTATCGTGGGGTGGAACTTGCCGTTGTATTTTCAAGCAAGCGTTCAGGTAAAAGGTAAAAGCCTTTCTCATCAATATCAAAAGGCTGAGATGATGCATTCGTTTGCATCGCCAGCAGCGAAACAGCAGGTGGATTGGGGGAGATAGGCAAAGCCCCTTCTGCCCAAGTGAAGAGGGGATTCCAAAGCATCCCTAAGAAGATTAGGGCATATAAATTGAAAACCATCCAAGTTCGCCACAAACGTACCATGCAAAACCTCATTTAAGCTAGATTTAATACTAGCATAAGTACACATTTTTCGCATCGGTTTTTATTTTTTTCAGAAAACACTATAGAAAGCTCTGCGAAAGGGGCTTTCTATAGAAACAAAAAAGCCCCTCTAAGTGGAAGGGCTTTTTGAAAATTAACGCTTGGAGTATTGAGGTTTCTTACGAGCTTTATGAAGTCCGTATTTCTTACGCTCTTTCACACGAGCGTCACGGGTCAAAAAGCCTTCAACACGCATTAAACGAGCGTAATCAGGGTTAAGTTCAGCCAAAGCACGAGCCACACCCAAGCGAATGGCTTGAGATTGACCGACTTTTCCGCCACCTTCAACCTTACACAAAACCGTGTATTGAGATTCTACACCCGCAGAAACCAACGCTTGCTTCACAGAAACATGCAAAGATGTACGGTTTCCAAGATACTCTTCGACACTTTTACCGTTGATGAGGATCGTACCTGTACCAGGCAATAAACGCACACGAGCAATCGCCGATTTACGACGACCTGTACCACGTTGTCCAACTTGGGGATAAGACATATAACGTCTCCTAAATTAATACTTGTAAACAAATAAATCTTCTAAAGCCTACTGGGGGAATGCTTTAGGCTGTTGGGCTTCATGCGGATGTTCAGCACCCACATAAACGTGAAGCTTCTTAATTTGCTGACGACCCAAACGGTTGTGAGGCAACATACCACGCACCGCAATTTCCATAATACGTTCAGGCTTACGTTCCATCATTTGTCTAAAGGTAAAGGTTTTAATCCCACCAATATAACCCGTATGGTGACGGTAAAGTTTTTCTTCATACTTCTTACCCGAAACAACCACTTTTTCAGCATTGATGATGATGACATTGTCACCACTGTCAATATGAGGGGTGTAGGTAGGCTTGTGCTTTCCACGAAGCACATTAGCGATTTGAACCGCTAAACGACCGACGGTTTGACCATCCGCATCGACGATGTACCATTCTTTTTGGACTTCATCGGTTTTGGCAGAATAGGTTTTCAACATTTGAAAACTCCTTTGTAAAGGCATGGCTTAAAGTTTTGACACGCACATCATTAAATTGTAAACAGGGTGCTTCATAATGAATCGCCATGAGCGTTAAACCTTGTGACGGGGCAGTCCGCAGAGACGCAGGGCGATCGCACTGAACTAACACATCTTGAGCTGAAAGAAGTGAAGTCGAAGCTTGACTTCTATTGTCACCCAAACCATGTAGATATGCAACCATATTTCTTACCATTCTATACAAAAAACGATTTCCTACAAGGTCAAATGTGATTTCTTCTTCAAATTGTTGCGAAAAAGACGCATAATGTAACAAACAGCAATCATTTGTAACCGAACTACCCGGTGATTTAAAGTAAGAAAAGCGATGTTCGCCCACAAAAGATTGGACGGCGTCTTGCATCCGTGCCACATTGAGCGGTTGATGAATCAACGTCGCATTGCGAGCTTGATGCGGACGACGCGTCGGAGCCAACAGCCATTTGTAACGATACCACTTGGCAACCGCATGAAATTGAACCGAAGGGTAATGCTCTCGCTCATCAGGAAGCCCTGCTTCTAAGACTTCAGTCACCGCAATTTCAGAGGGCAACTTCGCATTCAACGCCAAACTTAAATCAGGCACACGAGCCAAAAAATCATCGCTCACATCAAGTTCCGCCACCTGCCCTTGGGCATGTACCCCTTGATCCGTTCGGGACGCAAAGTGCAAGCGTTTAACGTGGAATTTTAGGTTTAATGCTTCTAAGGCCTGCCACAATTCGCCTTGCACCGTACGGCAAGAATTGCCGTATTGGGCTTGGCTACCGCTAAACGGCGTGCCGTCATAGTGAATGAGTAAATATAGCCTCAT
>JBILSS010000124.1:0-6438 GCA_044371965.1 Vampirovibrionales bacterium | reverse complement strand
CCATACGGTTGGGGCGGTACGCTTGTTGATAGTGTAAAAAGACGTTGTCATTCCGCCACAATTTACCCAAGCTTGAAAGCATGGTGTTGGCAGACGTTCCGTACGGCAAACCGTTCCACAATTTACGACTAAGCAAGTCTTTGGCAACTGCTGTGGGGGAATCCAAGCTCATTTGAAGTTCACCTTTGAGCTTTTCTTTTTCTTTTTGAAGCCCTTCAAGGGTGGAATAGAAAAGTAAGTCCTTGATGAATGCCAAGTTCTTTTCCAAGTCTTCGGCTTGCATGGAAGCGGACATAATACTGTAATCCCGAGCGGTGTCGGTGTCTAAATCCAAGCATAAATCATCCAGCTTTACCGCAATTTCTTCGGCATTTTCGGCATAGGTGCCTTTAAGCAACAAGCGATCAATCACATCCATTTCACCGGGGAAATAGTCGATGCAATTGCCTCCCTTGGTGTAGATGTTGATCGACAAGCGAGGCGTGCCTGCTTGATGCACAAATAAAAGTGTAGGCCCTGAAAGAAGGGGGATTGTTTCAATAGAATTAAGTAGTTTAGTCATTTTGAGGTACCAATACGGCTGTGTAGGCTAACGAAGATTTTAAGTAGGTGTTGACGGCATCAATCACATCTTGACGGGTCAAGGATTCGAGCCGTTCAAGTGTGCCTGTGACGGCTTCAACACTACCTGTGACGGTCAAAGCATCACCTAGAGCATCGGCAATGCCTGAGCAGGTTTCAAACCCACGAGCAAAGTCGACTTTCATCTTTTTCACGGTGCGAGCAAACTCTTCTTCCGTGATCGGCTCTTCACCAGTGAAGGCGTCTAAAATAGTGGTGATTTCGGCTAAAGCGGCTTCATCATTGGCGGTATTGTAATTCGCCATAATGTAAAAAACGTTACCAAGCTTTAAAGCATATTGAGCGGTGCTAATGGTGTTAAACGCAGAAGGCGTTTGTGTTTCAACCAATTTTTGATTGAAGCGACTGGCTCTGCTTTCGCCAAGCACGGTGCTGGCGACATCTAGGGCGAGCGTGGCTTTTAAGTCACTGGCCAAAGGCCCGTGAAAACCAAGCGTCACAAAGCGAGTCGTAAACTCGGATTTCTGTTCGATGTAGCGTTCACCTTGACCAATTTTACCTACAAAGCTTTCAACTTTAGCAGGTTCTTTATAGCTTTTTAGGGCGTCTTTGGCATCAGGGCGATCCGCAAAATTGAAGGCTTTTTCGACTTTTTCTTTTAAGGCATCCCATTCAAAATCACCGACTACCAAGGTTGTGATGTTTTCAGGTGTGTACCAACGGCGGTAATACGACAAAATCGCTTCACGAGAAATAGTACCCACAATGTGACGAGTGCCAATCACTTCACGACGGTACGGATGCGATTCGTCGTACATAATCTCGTTCACCAAGTTGTACACACGAGACCATGGACGGTCTTCATACAAGCCGATTTCTTCAATCACAACGCCACGTTCACGCTTGAGTTCAGGCGTTTCGCCTTTGTCAGGATCGTAAGCCTCGCCGATTTCAGCATCAGGCAAATCGGAATGTAAGATCATATCGGCGTGCATATCCACAACCGTGTCAAATTCGTTGAATTGGGTATTCGGTCCTGTCACATGGTAGAAGGTGTAATCTTTCCATGTGGCGGCGTTGATTAAAGCACCCATGCTTTCCATTTTCTTGTCGAAAACACCTGCACCAAAGCGAGGTGTGCCTTTAAACATGAGGTGTTCTAGGAAATGAGACACGCCGTTGTTTTGCTCATCTTCATTCATAGAGCCTGTTTTCACCCATGAGCTGATGTTGAACACCGCACCACTGCGTTGTACAAAAACGAGGGTATGCCCATTTTTAAAGGTATGCTTTACTGCCTTTTGGGGGATGTACGGCAAGGAAAAGGCTTCAAGTGTTGGAGCAGCAGGTGCCATCATAGGGATAGATCCTTTATCATTATACCTTTTCAGGAATGGAAGATCGTGTTAGGAGCTTCTAGGAGCCTAGATTTTTTTGTGCGGGTGTGTAGAAAGACCTACATAACTAAGCAAAAAAATCGTAGCGACACCGAAGATACAACACGAGGTTTAATTCTTGGGAAGGTATTACTAAGACTATATACCCCATTATAGCATTGTTTTTTACTTTTTAGTATGAATTATTTGCTAGACTTCATCCACTTGCTAGATACACTAATTAAGAGCAATGATGTTTTTCGCCCAATTCCACATAGTGCAAGGCGGATGCCTTCATAAAGACCCGCTCCTGTTCACTCAACGGACGCTTGTACTTCGCAGGACGCCCCAAGTAAAGCCCCCCTGCTTTAAGGGCTTGATGCCCTGAAACCAAGCTTCCAGCTCCAATCATGGTGTGACTTGGCACAAGTACCCCATCCATCACGCAAGATTGCATGCCGACAAAGCTTTCATCTTCTAGGGTACAAGCGTGCAATAACGCCATATGCCCTACCGTGCAATAGGCTCCCACAATCGTGCCTTTCGCTTCGCCGTTGAGGGCTTGGCTCGCCACATGAATCACGCTGTTGTCTTGTATGTTCGAATAGGCGCCTATCACAATGGGGGCGACATCCCCACGCAAGACGCATCCGTACCATATACTCGCCCCTTTTTCAATGGTGACGTCTCCAATGATGACGGCATTTTCAGCTATAAAAGCGACTTTAGGGTGAATCTGCGGCGTCTTGCCGTTGAAGGGTTTAATCAGTGCCATAGCTACAATCCACCTGTAGAGCCGTGCCACTTTGGGCGACAATCGCCCAGCGTAAGAGGGTACATCCGTGCGGCAGGCGTGCTTTTATCGCTACCTCTAAAGCACTCACCGAATAATCGGGCAAGTTTTCGAGCATAATCGATGTACTACAAACATCTTGGACTAAAGCGGGCATGGTGATTTTTCCTCAACAAGGGACGTTTTCTGTGCCTTCTTTATTCGACGGTGACACTTTTGGCAAGATTTCGGGGCTGATCGACATCTTTGCCCAAGAACTCCGCCGTGTAATACGATAAGAGCTGTAAGGGAATCGATCCCAACAGGGGAGATACCCACTCATGGCAGGCAGGGTAACTGATAATATCGTCAAAGGTATTTTCATAGCCGTGCGGAATCGCTTTATTGGTCACCGCAATCATTTGAGCGGAACGAGCTTTGGCTTCTTGACAGTTCGACAACATTTTGTCGAAAACCAAACCGTCTGCAAGCAGGGACACCACAGGCATGGATTCATCCAACAAGGCAATCGGACCGTGCTTAAGTTCAGCACCTGAATAGCCTTCGGCGTGAATATAGCTGATTTCTTTGAGCTTCAACGCCCCTTCCAACGCCGCAGGGAAGCCGATGCCTCGAGCTATGAAGAGCATACTGGTGTAATGACCATACTTTCTCGCCAATTTCTGTAACGGCTCCACATTCGACAACATCGCTTCCATTAGCACAGGCAAGGTCAATAAGGCTTTTTTAAGAGCAGGCAATTCGGCGATTTTTTCACTGACACCACGATGTTCACACATCATCATGCCCAACAAGTACAAGGCAACAATTTGAGCCACAAAGCTTTTCGTCGCACAAACACTCACTTCCACGCCTGCCCGCACATTGATGACCCCTCCCACCTCTCGAGCCATCGTAGAATCGGGGCGGTTCGTGAGTGCAATGGTTTTCGCACCGCTACGAATGGCTAAACGCAAGGCTTCTAGGGTATCGGCGGTTTCGCCACTTTGTGAAATGGCAATCACCAAGCAACGATCGTTCAACACAGGATTACGATAACGATACTCCCCAGCAGGTTCAACTTCAACAGGCATCCGCACCAAGGCTTCAATTAGATATTTCGCCACCATGCCTGCGTTGTAAGAGGTTCCGCATCCGATGATGATGACACGATCCACGTCTTGCGTCAGGCTGGCGATAGAGGTCGCTTCTTTTTCTTGAATGGGCGTGTCGTTGGCGATGAAGACAGGGCTGGTTTCGCTGGTGATGCGTTCTAGCAGGGCGTTACGCACGACATCAGGCTGTTCATAGATTTCTTTCAACATAAAGTGCTTGTAGCCCTTTTTGTCAATGGTGAGCGGTCCTGTTTGAATGGTGTGGATTTTCACTTCCACAGGGGTGTTGTCTGCTCCGAAAAGCTTGACGCCCCCTTCTTCAGACAATTCCGCATACTGTCCGTCTTCCAAGTAAATGATCTGATTCGTGTGAGACACAAGAGCCACGACATCACTCGCGACCCAGTATTCACCCTGATTCCCCACGCCAATCACCAGCGGAGCCTGTTGACGAGCGACATACAATTTCCCAGGGGCTTGTTTGTGCATCATGGTCAAGGCATAGGCGCCGTGCAGTTGACGGCGAAGTTCCGCCACCGCAGGCAAAAAGTCATTATGGTGCGATTTTAAAATATCTTCCAACAAATGAGCGACGGTTTCTGTATCCGTCTGCGAATTAAAGACGTACCCTTTGCCTTGTAGGACTTGCTTGAGTTCCGCAAAGTTTTCGATGATCCCGTTATGCACCAGGACCACTTCGCCGTGATGCCCATGGTGAGGGTGTGCATTTTCAACGGTCGGTGCGCCGTGCGTTGCCCAGCGAATATGCCCAATGCCCACTTGCAGATTTTTCGTAGGTGGTTCGATGAGCAAGTCTGCAGGCAGAACATCCACAAGGTTTTGCAGTTTGCCTGTGGCTTTATAAATGTTAATGGCTTGCGTGCCGTTATTATAAACGGCAATGCCTGAAGAGTCGTAACCCCGATATTCCAACGTCCGTAAGCTTTCCACCAAGAGAGGGGCAATGGCTTTATACCCTAAATAACCAACGATTCCACACATATGATTAGGACTCCTAGAAAATTAAAGACATTAAACACAACGAACGAAAGAAGCAATTTTTCCCTATTTTAGATAGGTTAAGATCAGTATAGTCCTTAAAATACCAAATACAAGGTCGAATGTACAGAGAAAGTCCCATTCGGCGAATATTCTGTGCACGAAGCGTGAGTGATTGTAAGCAATCAACAAAACAAGCCGTTGCTCGCTTCGCGAGTGATTGCAAGCAATCAAGCGTTATGTAGTCCGTCTACACGCCTCAAAAGCCGTTTGTTTTTCCTTGAATCTTCATCCGACTTGAACATTCTCTGTGCATTCGTTTTTTTTATAAGAAAGACTTGTTCAATCCTAAATAGGCGTCTATAATAGGGATTGTTATTGTTTTTTATAAATGTGTTGTTATTTAAGAAGAAAGGACAATGATTATGTCTTTACAAATCGGACAAAAAGCCCCTGATTTCAAAACAGGTGCGTATGCCAATGGTCAAATCACCGAAGTGACTTTGAGCGAGTACACCAAAGCAGGCAAGTGGGTCGTGTTATTTTTCTACCCATTAGACTTTACCTTTGTTTGCCCAACCGAAATCATCAGCTTCAGCGAAGCCGTTGCTGAGTTCGCTAAATTGAACGTCCAAGTCTTGGGTGGTTCTGTGGACAGCGTCTACAGTCACAAGGCGTGGTCTGAATCGTCACTAGGTGCGGTGAACTATCCGTTGTTTAGCGATATTACGCATGCGATTTCTCGTGATTACAGCGTCTTGAATGAAGCCAAGGGCATTAGCTTCCGTGGTGTGTTCATTATTGATCCTGAGCAAACGGTGCGTAGCTATACGGTGAACGATCTTTCAGTGGGTCGTAATGTGGATGAAATCATCCGCACGGTGCAAGCTTTCCAAACAGGCGCCAACTGCCCTGTGAACTGGAAACCTGGTCAAGCGACCTTGTAAGCGACTTGCGTACAATGCTTTACAGGGAACGCCACAAGCGTTCCCTGTTTTTTGTTAGAGCCTAGTAAACTTTAGCTGATTTTATGATATAGCCAAGTTTATAATTTTCTGTACAGTGTCTCTTAGTTGTCGCTACGATTCTCGATGTGCTTATGTACGTCTTTGTAAACTTCACACATCTGCGAGTCTAGGCTCCTCGTCTAGCCTACTGTACAGAAAACTCTAAACTCAGCTATATGTCACCGATTCAAGAACTCGGCTATAATTTAAGCCTGACAATCAAAGTTGCCTTGCAGACTTAATTTCTCTTGATCAAGCCATGCCAATTCTTCTGCCAATCCGTCACGTTCCATTCTTAGGGCAAGTTTTTTCCCTGTCTCAAGATTCTCTTGTTCGAGTTTGTGTTCCAACTCTAAAACACGTTGTTGATGGCTGGCTATAGTCTCATCTAGCCACGTGGTTAGCTTTTCAGATTCTACCCGTTTCTTTCCAGCTATAGCCAAGGCTTTTTCTTTTTTTAAGTCCAAAAGTTTATACAATTTATCGAGACATTTAACCAATTAGCTATATCTTAAGTTGACTTTATGAAAATACAGAGCCACCGCATGGATTAAGTCATCCAAGCTCCGAGACACCACCTTCCCACG
>JBILSS010000123.1:0-6493 GCA_044371965.1 Vampirovibrionales bacterium | reverse complement strand
TGAATCTTCCCCTTTAGGAAGGAGAGGTTAGGAGAGGAAACCAACGGTTTTCTTTCCTAAGAGAAAAAGTTCTTAACTTTTTCGACCATGGTGGGGTGGGGAGTAGATGTAAACACTGGGTTTTAGAAATCCCCCCCCTCTCCCTAGCCCTCTCCTCAAGGAGAGGGAATAGGACTTTCGCAGAGCTTTCTATAGATCTACGCAAGAAACTGCTCAACAAACTTCAACACGACCAAGCGAGCGTGAGAATACACCAAGCCACCTTGAAAATAAAACGTATACGGCGGACGCACAGGCCCGTCGGCGGAAAGCTCGATCGAAGAGCCGTCAATAAACGTCCCGCCCGCCATAATGAGTTCAGACTCATAGCCAGGGGCATGGGCTGGCACAGGCGTAATATAGCTCGACACAGGCGACCATTCTTGCACGAGTTTGGCAAACGCCATTTGGCGTTCAGGCGTTTGGAGCCACAGGGTTTGGATAATATCACTACGATCGGCATCCCACCGAGGGGACGCCTGCATGCCGAGGGCTTCTAGCACATAGGCACTTAGGCACATGCCCTTGACCGCTTCTTTCACCACATTCGGTGCCAAAAACAAGCCTTGCAAAAAGGTACGAGTCAATTCAAACATGTAACCGCCATTTGCCCCAATCCCTGCACAGGTAAGGCATTCCGCCACTTGCTCGATGAGATCCGTACGCCCAGCGACGTATCCCCCTGCTGGCACGATGCCTCCCCCAGGGTTTTTGATGAGAGAGCCTGCCATAATATCCGCCCCAATCGCCGTTGGCTCATGGGCTTCAAGGAATTCGCCGTAGCAATTGTCCACCATCACAATCGCCGTGGGATTGTAGACCTTCAACGCTTCAATCACGGCTTGCATGGCAACGAGCGTCATGGGTTGACGGGTGCTATAGCCTCGAGAGCGTTGAAGGTAAAGCATCGAAGCGTTTTGAATCAGCGTGATTTCAGCGTCGCTAAAGTTGGTGCGGATGCGTCCGTCGTCTTCAAAAACGCTAAACTCCTCATACGTCACCCCCTTGGCTTTAAGCGACTGCTTCGATTCGCCTCGCAAGCCGATGACTTCTTCGAGTGTGTCGTAAGGGCGACCCGTGACAGAAAGCATGGCATCGCCGTGGTGGAGGCATCCGTTTAAGGCGAGCGAAAGGGCGTGTGTGCCTGACACAATATGCGGACGCACCAGTGCCGATTCGGCTTCTAGGGCATCGGCGAAGATTTTGTCGAGGACGTCTCGCCCCATATCGTGATGCCCGTAGCCCGTGACGCAAGCGAAATGTTCTTCGCCTAGGCGGTGGCGTTTCATGGCGTTGAGGACTCGTTCCGTGTTGGCGTGACACAAGGCTTCAAGGTGAGGAAACACCGTTTCTTGCAAGGCGGCTTCGGCATCTTGAATGAGGGTTTCGGCGTGTGTTATCGTGGGGTGCGGCATATGATTTCCTTAGGTATTAAAGATTCTATCCAAAGTGATAAATCAGGACGAAAGTAAACCTTTTTAAACCCAAGGTCAATTGCTTGGTATCGAGACATTAAAAATAAACCTTATACATTTAACATTGATTCATTCTACTATCAAAAAAAGCATAACACAAAAAGAGGTTTTTCTGTTTTTATGACCATGTGTATGTTAAAATATAACTCTGTACGATAAAAAGAAACGCATTTCTCCATGCTTGATAAAATCAGACCTGCTACGAACTATACAAACCTAAGCCAAGTCGTCACCCAGCGGACGGCGATTGAAACGCAAAAAGCACTCGATGCAGAAAAACGAGACAAGTATGCGTCTCGTAAATCACCGTTTGCCACCTTTGATATTCATACGACATCAGGCACGGTGGCGGCCGTCTTGGCGATGCTATTAGGCGTCGGATTGCAAATGAATGAACGCCACAGAACCATTAAACGACTAAGGGACGTTTTAAATGAAGAAGCCGATCACCCCAAAGGCAGTGCCTTTATCGCCTATGCCAAGCAGGATCTCAAAGACGCTAAGTCCCTTATGGGACGCTTGACGTATGGTTACAAGCTTCTTTCGGCAGGGATCGTCCCTGGTATGGGCGTGGGAGTCATCGTTAATGGGTTGGACTACTTATGGGCGGAGTATCGTGGGGAGCAAGAGAAAAAGTCCAAAAGTAAAAAAATGTAACGGCTTTTGAAGAATATAGGCTTATTCATCGATAGAATAAACAAGTCCCCCCCCTCTTATTCTAGGAATAATATGTATGCCTTCGTCTAAAGAACACGGGTTTTCTGAACATTTCATCGGCTTTGTGCTAGGCATTTTCTTTATGGGCTTTTGCGTTTTGGCGTATACACAGCTCTATAAGCCGATGCAGGGGAATCCCACGGCGAAGAAGTTGGCACCTGCTGTTGTCTCGTTGGACGAACAAATCAAAATACCCTTTATTCAAGCCGTTATCCCCACTCCCAATGCCTTGTCTGAAGGTACTTCCAAAGCCGTTGCTTATGTCGGAACGCCCACAGGCTTAGGCTTGCCACGCGTCAATGTGCAACGTAAAATGGCGGAATTGGCTTACAAAGCCCACGAATCAAAATTGCAGACCCCTTATAATTTAGGATCTTACGGTTGTGCCGCCGCTATTTGGGAATATGTGGCAAAGCCTGCCTTAAAGCAGGCTTACCCCGAAGCGGTGGCTAAGATCCCCTATGCCCTGACGCATACGCAAAGCTTTTTGGATTTTTACAAGAAGCAAAAGCTTGGGAAATTAACCGTCGTGCCAGCCCCTGATTTAAGCCCTGAAAAAACGCCTCCCGGTACGGTGTTGATTGGTATCAAAAAAGGCACGGGCGATCACCACATGCTCGTGGCGGTGGATGTCGACTGGGGTACGGTGAAGAATCCCAGTACAGGGGCTTCTGTACGAGTGGCTAAAGACGGCTTGACGGACGCTTATGCAGGCAATACAGGTTTGCCTCAATTCGGCAAACCCCACTTTCGCATTCAAGAGTTTGCGGAACATTTGGGCTTTTTGAATCAGCATCACGGTGCGATTAACAGCGATTCAGAAAACAATTACTACGACCGCTTTTATGTGATGACCTTTGCTCCGTAAACCATTTTGTCATTGCGAGCGTAGCGTGGCAATCTGTAGAGATTCCACAAGTGGTGACTAACCTAAACGAATCACCTGCCCCTTAGAAGCCTTCAACGCTTCTTGCTGGAGATCCAACAATTCTTGAATGCCTTTTTCAGCGGCATCTAAAAATTGGTTCATAATCGCTCGACTAAACGGGGCTTCTTCACTGCTGGCTTGCACTTCCAACAGTTGACCTTCTCCGTTCATCACGATGTTGGCATCCACTTCGGCGGTGGAATCTTCGTTATAGTCTAAATCCAAGATGACCTGCCCACGAATCAAGCCCACTGAAACCGCCGCAATCGGTGAAATATGTGGCAAAGGCCAGACTTTCAAGCGAGGGTTCGCTTTCATTTCGAGGTCTTGAATATGGTACAGTGCATCCATTAAGGCGATGTAAGAGCCTGTAATGGCGGCGACTCGGGTGCCTCCGTCGGCTTGAAGCACATCGGCATCAATGTGAATCGTGCGTTGCCCTAGATTCGGCAAGTCCACGGCGGTTCGCAAGGTACGCCCAATCAGACGCTGAATTTCCATGGTACGACCTGAAACCTTGTAGCGATCCCGGCTGGCTCGTGTGTTGGTGGAACCTGGTAAAAGGCTGTATTCGGCGGTAAGCCATCCGTGGGTGCCTTGCCCGTAGATGTGCTTCGGCACACGATCTTCAATCGTGGCGGTGCAAAGCACCTTGGTTTTGCCGTAGCTGATGAGGACGGATCCCGGTGCGTTTTCGGTGAAGCCACGCACGATTTCAATAGGGCGAAGGCTTAAGGCATCACGATTTTCGGCACGATCGAGAATATAGGGAGAAGTGGTCATGGGGGTTTCCTTAATTTATGAGATACCCTTAGTAAACCTTAAAAGCGTTGACTTGTCGATAGGTTTACCCTTAGTTTTTTTAAAAGCCTTGACTTCGTTGGTGAGTTTAACCTCACCCTCGAACGTCCTTTGGACGTTCTCTTCCCTCTCCTAAAATCAGGAGAGGGGACAGCGTTTTCATGCTAGACTAGGGCTAGCCCCCAACGCAAGAAGGACGACCCTGTGAGCGAAGAGAGACAATACAACCGTGTGATTAACACTAAAGATGAGTTGAAATACTTGGTAAGTATAGCTTTAGAGAAAGGTAGGCTTGATCTAGGTCAGTGTAAAATAGATGTTGATTTTAATTTGGCTGAATTACTGTTAGCGTGTGGACAAAAAAAAGTGCCGTGTGAAAAAAAAGGTGATGTCCAGTTTTCTATAGAATGCCCCTTTGGTATTTATGCAAGTCTATCGTATTTCACGAAAAATGTTAGTGGTTTCAATGAGTCTTTTATGGAAAACACAGCTATTACCTTTATCGGTGAATTAAAGTTTTTACATACAACCTTTGAACAGCGAGTAGATTTTTCTTACGCTACATTTCTGGATACGATAGAGTGCTTCAATGCAAGGTTTAAAACGAATGTAGATTTTAAAAAATCACATTTTAGCCAAGATATATATTTTGACAGTGCTAATTTTGAAGAGTCAGCGGGTTTCGAATCTGCCACATTTGAGGGAAAGTTGATTTTTAGGAAAGCTGTTTTTGATAAAGAAGCTTATTTTTCAAACGCACATTTTAGACAAACAGTAGATTTCGAGAATGCTATTTTTAAACAAACTCCGAATTTTTCAGAAACTCTCTTTCAAGAAACCACAGATTTTCAGAGTGTAACCTTCTTTAACGGCGTAAGTTTTAGCGAAGCCAAGTTTAAGAACCAAGCAGATTTCAGTAAAGCCATTTTTACCAAAGAGGCAAGCTTCTCACACACCACCTTTGACGGAAAAGCTAACTTTTATAATGCGACTTTTGAAGTAGGAGCAAGCTTTGAGTATACAGACTTCAATGGAACGGTTGACTTTTGGGCTTCCACGTTCAAGCAAGATGTTCATTTTTTTCATACTGAATTTGTTAAGTCTGCCTCTTTTAAAGATATTAGACTAAGTGACTGCTCATTTTGGCTAGATCACTGTACAACACAGGACTATTTAGATATTATTCCTAAAGAACTAAGAAATGATAGTGATATTCTGATTAAATACTTCAACTTGAGATCCGAGAAGCCTTCGCTAGTTGTCGATTTAGAAAACTGTTCCCCCGAAAGTAAAGGCACGATTTCCTTTGAAAATATAGAAATGGACGAAAAAAAGACTTGCATTAAGCTAAGAAATATTAAATCTGATTCAGGTGTAGAAGTACATTTTTCGGATTGTAATTTTTATGGTGAAAATGTCGTTTTAAGAAATGTAGACTTTGAGAAAATTAACATTGAAGGAGGGACACTTGCGAAAGGGTTTGACTTTGGCTTTCAACAGTCTAAAACAAAAAAACACACCCTTGATTGGTTTGGTATTTCTTTTCGTCCATTTGAATTCGAAGCTATACATGAGGATACCGATAAAATACTAAAGAGTCTTGTAGATGAAACCAAAAAAGTGAACAAACCGAAAATGTGGGCGTCTATTTACGCGAACTTAAAAGCCAAAGTCGACAACGATGGTGAAAAGCAACTCGGTAACGATTATTACTTTTGGCAACAATACTTTCAATGTAAGACACAAAACCATCCTTTTTTCAATAAATTTTACTTGTATACATCGGCATACGGTTTAAGTTCTCTTCTTCCCTTTTGTTGCTTCGTTCTAGTTTTTGTTATCGGAGGGACTTTTTATAATTTTTTAGGTGATTTTGCAACTGTTTCAATAACTTCGGTTCAAAAAAGTTTTTGTTCTCAAATAATGGAGTATGTTTTTGAAATTAAAGGTTATATTGTCAGTATTAGTGCAAGCATTCCTTTCATATTTTTTTCTGATTCCAAATTAGTGGAGTCCTTATTACCTGAATTGCCTGAAAATGCTAAACGGCTAAAAACTGGATTATTTTATTTTGGGTACATCGTGCAACACCTCATTCAAGGGTACTTGCTCTTCCAAATTGGGGCGGCGATCCGCAATAAAGTCAAACGCTAACCGCCCCCCAACGATTAGCCCCCAAAGCCTGCAATCGCCTTGGCGATCGTCTCCACATCCTGCTGAGACACCCCCGACCCCTGCGACTTACCCTTGCTCAAGCTATTGCTCAAGTTCTGCAACGCCTGTTGCCGAGAAAACTTCGACTGCTGAATGGCGTTAAATCCCGCCAACGTGTAGCGTTGCTTGCGACTTTCGGAATCGTCCAAAAAACCAGCCAAGGCACTAAAACGCACGCTACGAGACTGATCGGCATCCGTGAGTTCTTTTAGGGCGTTGGTGAAGCTCCCTGAATACGCGGATTCTAAGGCTCTTAGGCGGGTTTCGTTCAGACTGCCTAGGGCGGTGGCACTGAAGGTGCTGTTTAAGGCGCCGCCGA
>JBILSS010000122.1:0-6514 GCA_044371965.1 Vampirovibrionales bacterium | reverse complement strand
GCGTTGTTTTTCGCCGATAAATCCAGCCTTGACTTTTTCAGAACTACCACATTTGGGACACTGCATTTTTAAATCCTCCTTAATAAACTTAAGGATATTATAACAGCTATTTAGTTAAAAGTCTCAAAAATAGGATTTCACCCCCCTTTCGCAGAGCTTTCTATAGAAAGCTCTACGAAGGGCAAATCGTCATTGCGAACGTATGTGAAGCAATCTGTTCACCACTTGCTACGTTTCTACAGATTGCCACGCTACGCTCGCAATGACGGTGTGCTTTATCACTTCCGCAGAGCCTTGTATAGGACAGATCCTAGCCAAGGCACTGGATTTCGGTAAACAGGGCGTGAATCTCATCAAGCGAATTCACACTGGTCAAGCGTCCTCGAAATGCCGATGCCCCCTTGAATCCCTTCACATACCAAGGCAACTGCCCACGCATTTCACGCACCGCAACCCCTTCACCCTTATATTCAATCATTTTTTGCGTATGTTCCAACGCATAACGCAGGCGTTCCGCCAAATCAGGTTCAGGCAATAGCTCGTTGGTCTTTAAATAATGATCAATCAAGGCAATTCGCCACGGCTCGCCTTGCGTGCCACGCCCGATCATCACGCCATCGATGCCGTAAGTATCTAGCACGAACTTGGCATCTTGAGGGGTAACAATGTCGCCATTGCCCACAACAGGAATGCTCACCGCTTGCTTGAGATGCCCTAGGGCATCCCACTGCACACCGGGTTTGTAACCTTGCGAACGGGTGCGGGTGTGAAGCGTCAAGAGCTTCGCCCCAGCGTCTTCCATACGTTTGCCGAACTCGATATAATTCAGGTGATTAAAATCCCAACCCAAGCGACATTTCACGGTTACGGGTACATCAACGGCATCCGCCACGGCTTTGACCAGCGTATAGGCGTGATCCACATCTTTCATCAAGGCACAGCCTTCAAAATTGCCTGTGATTTTTTTCACAGGGCATCCCATATTGAGATCGAGCGTATCGGGGCGGTGCTTGGCGACGATATTACGAGCCGCTTCGACCAAAACCTCTTGTCGATTCGCCGCCAACTGGTAAGCAATGGGGTTGTCTTCAAGGCTTTTGTCGAGAATTTGAGCGTCCCACCGTTTGCTATAGACCAATCCGTTGGAGCTAATCATTTCCGTGCAAATGAGGGAATCAGGGGCGGTTTGACGCACGAGACTTCTAAAGATGAGATCCGTCACGCCCGCCATGGGTGCTAGCATGACACGACTATTAACTACCGCCGTTTCGCCGATGCGAAGGGGCGTGGTATACGTCGTTTTGCTATGATACGATGCCGTATCAACTTGCGGTATCACACGAGGGAACCCGACCGCAGGGGGCAAGGTATCGGCGTCTAGGGGCAAGGCTTTTTCAGCAAGAAGGGTCATGTGAGGATTTTTCGCAATTGTTTAGGGGGATTAACTATATCCAAAAGCCAGTCATCCATTAAAAATGGCGGAAGCGACAGGATTCGAACCCGCAAGTCTTACGACCAACCGCTTTCAAGGCGGCTTCCTCACCACCCGGACCGCTTCCATAATCAATAATACGGCAAAGAAAAAAAATGGCAAGCCCTACACCTTGCATCTAACGTAGGGATATGAGAAACTAAAAGGAAGTCAGTCACGAAAGAAAACGGAAGCGTCCTCATGGTCATCAAATATCCCGCAAAATCTCGCACTAGCTCTAAGGGACGCCGTCCCAACTCAACAGGACGAAGCCCCTATAATCGATCCAAAAACAAGCCGTTTTCCTTCTTCCCTGTCTTGATGGCAGCCGTCATTATTGTGGGAGGACTTTATTGGGTCTTAAATTATGGCAACACCACGCAATCGCCCTTGCTTTCATGGCTAGGGGGCAATGTGAGTGTGTACAAGCAAGTGAGCAAACGCAGTCAAAGCGACGTGCGTGAACTCTATATGCAAGCCATTGAAGCCCAAAAAGCGGGCGAAGTCGATTTGGCGATACGTTTGTTTTTGGAAGTCGAAGACAGCTACCCTGGACTTTCCAACGTGATTTCGTGGCATTTGGCGGAATTGTACCAGCTAAAACCCAATGAAGGCTTGGTGCAGATTCGTCTGAAAAAGTTGGAATCCATGGCGTTGCAACCTGAGTTTCAAGCCAAAGTGCTTTATGCCCTTATGAAGTCGCATATTCGAGCAGGTCAGCCTGACTTAGCCAAGCAAAAAATTGATGACCTCCAAAAAAACTTTGGAGACACCGAATACGGCAAGGCATCGACGTATTATCAAGGGCTGTTGGCACTGAATCAGCATGACAGCTTGTGGAAGCAGGGGCATCCTGAAGGCGACGTGAAGAAGGCTCCGTTGCCTAATGATGTTGTGTCGTTGTGGAAGACGTATCTGGCGAATGCGCCGACAGGCACCTTCGCCATGGAGATTATCAACACCTTTAAGGCTCGTGGGCATTCGCCTTCAGTCGAAGAAATGAGCCATTATATTCAAGCTTACATTTCGGCAGGTGAATACGAGAACGCCTTTAAAGTCGCCAAAATGCGGGCGTTTCAAGTCAAAATCGCTGGTGTGGATGTACTCAAAGCCTATTTGAGTCAAGGTAAAAAAGCCCCTGCGTTAGATTTACTCAATGCGTGGATCGGGCATTATACCTTTGAAAATGAAGGCTTACGAGACGTCTTAGCAGGATTGTTTCCCACAAAGTCGCCCAATAAACAAGGGCTTGTGGCGTTAAAACGTTTGTTAGGATTCGCCAACGCCCCTAATAAAGAAGCGGTTTTATGGCATTTGAGCCAGTATGACACCGAAAATCAAGCGACTTATTATCAGCAATTCACGAAGAAGTACCCACAATCTCGATTTACGCCTTTTGTCAAAGCCGAACTCTTGCGGTTTGACTTTGTCGCACAGCGATTTAAGGGAATCCCAAGCGTCGCAGGAGCTTACCTAAAAGCCTTTCCTGCGAGCCTTGAAGCCCCCGATGTCCTACTTTGGAAGGCGTTAGCCGAGCGTCAAATCGGGCAAATAAAAGCCAGCGAAGAAAGCCTCAAGCGTCTTTTGAAGGAGTATCCTTATACCTACAGTGCCTTTCGAGCGAATCATATTTTGTATGGGAAGGATGCCTTAAACTTTAAGCCGATTTGGAACAGGGAAAATTTACCTTTTATTAGCAATACGATGAATGCTCCTTCGGATTGGTTAACGGATTATGCCCATGAAGTCGCTGATTTACCGCCTATTTTGGTTACTCAATTGCACGAACTCGCCGAAAGCAAAGCCAATGATGACGTGTTTTTATTGCTCGATATGAGCCTAAAAACCAATTCCCCCCACCTTGATCCTCTAAAAAGTTGGGCGTACCTGCTCGATGGTCAACTGGATCGAAGCATCCGCACGATGAAAGACAGCCTCAATAGCCTTGACACGCCCAAAACGGTTGAAGCACGCTATAAATTGTCGCCTGCGGTGCGTAAACTTTTGTTCCCTATTCATTATCCTGATTTGGTGCAAAACTATTCTGAAAAAGCAGGCGTGTCTGCCTTTTTGGTCTTGGGTTTGATTCGTCAAGAAAGTTCGTTTAACCCCAATAGTTTAAGTGGTTCCAGTGCTGTGGGCTTAATGCAACTACTCGTTCCTACCGCTCAAGACATGGTCTTGGCTTCAGAAAGCCTTCGGGTCAGCAAGATTGCCTTAATGGATCCTGACACCAATATCCAGCTGGGGACGCGTTATTTGGCGTATCTCAACAAGCGTTTGGCAAACGACCCCTTGCTCGTCGTCGCTAGTTATAACGCTGGTCCGAATGCGGTGGCTCGTTGGGCGAACAAACGCATGCCAGTCCTTCGCAATCAGCCTGATGTCTTTGTTGAACAGATTCCCTATGATCAAACCCGCCACTATGTGCATCATGTGTTTGAAGGCATGTGGAATTATTACCAGCTTTATAATCTAAACTAGGAAAATGCCGAAACATGACCACCACAAGCGAAGCTTCTTCAACGATCGACACCTTAAATAGTCAGCTCAAGGCGTTGAACGTGCATCCTTCTGAATATGACTTGATTTGCAACGGCTTGGGACGTGAACCCAAGTTCACCGAACTGTGCATGTTTTCCGCCCTATGGAGCGAACATTGTGCCTACAAACACTCTCGGCACCTGCTGAAAACCCTGCCCACCGAAGGCGATGCCGTCTTGCAAGGGCCAGGTGAAAATGCGGGCATCATTGATTGTGGCGACGGTTTTCATGTGGCTTTTAAAGTGGAAAGTCATAACCACCCCACCTATGTGGAGCCTTTTCAAGGGGCTGCCACAGGCGTAGGCGGTATTTTGCGAGACATTATCACCATGAACGCCCGACCCATTGCGAACCTGAACGCCTTGCGTTTTGGGGAAGTCGAAAATAGTCCGCAAGCATCCGAAAACAAGCTTCGCCTGCGTGGAGCAGTAGCTGGCATTGCCCATTACGGCAATTGCATGGGCATTCCCACCATCGGCGGAGACGTCTTCATTCACCCGAGCTATGCAGGCAATCCGCTGGTAAACGCCATGTCGATTGGGCTTATGGAAGCAGGGGGCATCATGCCTGCTGGTGCCAAAGGCGTGGGGAATCCCGTGTTGTATGTCGGTTCACCGACAGGCAAGGACGGCATGGGTGGTGCGTCTTTCGCCTCAAAAGCCTTGGATGAAGCTGCGTCGGCGAGCGATCGTCCTGCGGTGCAGGTGGGGGATCCCTTTGCGGAAAAATGCCTCATGGAAGCCTGCTTGGAAGCGTTTGCGACAGGTCTCGTCGTTTCTGCTCAAGATATGGGAGCCGCTGGTTTGACCTGTGCCACTGCTGAAATGGCGGCGAAAGGCGACATGGGCATGCGGATCGATTTAGACCTTGTGCCTGCCCGAGAAGCCAACATGCAAGCGTGGGAATATCTTTCATCTGAAAGTCAAGAACGCTTTTTATTCGTGCTTGAAAAAGGCAAAGAAGCCCCTGTTTTAGATGTGTTCAAAAAATGGCAGGTGCCTGCCGTAATTATCGGCGAAGTCTTGGCAGAAGATAAAATTGAAGTGTGGCATCACGGCGAAAAAGTGGTGGATGTCCCTGCGAAACTGCTCACGGATGATGCCCCCACCTATCCGCCTGATTTCAAGGTGGAAGAGCAGGCTGAACCGAAGGCTCGCCGTCTTAAAAATGCGGAAGACGGCATCACCGACTTACGTTTGGAAGATATCCCAGCCGTGCTTGAAAGCCTTATGGCGGATGCCAACATCGCCGATCGCTATCCCATTTATGAGCAGTACGACCGTCATGTGAAGCTCAACACGCAGTTGACGTCGGATCACAATACGGCAGGCTTAATTCGTTTGCATCAGCCGAACAAAGCCAAGTCCGCAAAAGCCCTCGCTGCCACGCTGGACGGCAACCCCCTTCACGTGTGGTTGAATCCCTATGAAGGCAGTAAAGGCATTGTCGCCGAAGCCGTGCGAAACATTGTTTGCACAGGGGCAACGCCGTCTGCGGTCACAAATAACTTGAACTTTGGTAACCCTGAAACACCCTTAGTGGCGTTTCAACTCGCCGAAAGCGTGCGTGGCATCAAGGATGCCTGCCTTGCCTTCAAAACCCCTGTCACAGGCGGAAATGTGAGCCTTTACAATACCAACGGCACCGAAGCGATTATCCCTTCGCCGACGCTTGGCATGGTCGGCGTCTTGGAGGATGTCTCCCTTGCGTTGACGCCAAGCTTCAAGCAAGCGGGCGATGTCGTCGCACTTTTGGGACGTTTTGCACCGTCTTTAGGCGGAAGCTTGTATCAAGCTTACAAAACGGGTCACACGTATGGGGAGCCTCCCACGGTGGACTTAGCAACAGAAGCTCGTTTGGCGGATTTCATCACGCAGATCTTGGTGCCTCAAAAGCTATTAAATAGTCTGCAAGATGTGTCTTCAGGTGGACTCTTGCCTACTTTGGTGGAATCCTGCTTTACGTTTAGAAAAGCGTTGCAGGGCGTTTCGTTGGATTTAACGCCTCTATTGCAAGCCGTGCCTCGTTTGGATCTGGCAATTTTCGGTGAAACGCACGGAAGCTATCTCATCACGGCTAGCCCCGAGGCATTTGCTCAAATTGAAACCTTGGCAAGAGACGCCGACTTAGACCTCATTACGCTAGGGCATACGCAGGCATCCGACGACGGCATCACGCTTTCGCTGGGTGAACAACGTGTGTGCATCGCTTTAACGCCTTTGCTGGATGCCTTTACCAGCTTTAGTCTTTAACTTTTTAGAATCTTTCTGAAAAAAGGAGGCGGATTCAAGTAACAAGTGACACAGGGGAGATCGGTCAAGCGGCTTGACGTTGTATAGTGTTTTATAGATAAATACGCTTCCTAACCAAAATGCGGAAATGCCACAAAACAGACGTCAACGCACTAAATGCGAGGCTTCCGAGACATTTTGCGGACGTCGTGCAATGAGAATGATGCGACGAGGTGGGGTTTCAGGGGGGATTTTCAAGGGGGGACGA
>JBILSS010000121.1:0-6538 GCA_044371965.1 Vampirovibrionales bacterium | reverse complement strand
AAGTTGTTAGGGCTTCAAAAGCACCAGCGACTTTAAGTAGCAAATCCGCCCAACGTACTGGTGCGGATTTTTCTCCTGAAGTACCCAATGAGATAGCAAATTTGGTGTTAAAACCATTGTTTAATATAGCAGCTCATATTGCAGTTCCTAAAGTTAAGGAGGTAACACGTGGTGTATATCATGACAACGGGCAGCACAGATTATTTTCAGACGCTTTCAACTCAACACAAAAAGGAATGAATACCCCTTTGGTTGAACAAATGAAAGAAATAGCACTAACACTTTCTGATCTTATAGACTCTCGTGCTATGGTCGTTTCGGTTGTTGATCTTCCCAAGTCTAAAGGCTCAACTTTCACATACCCTACTCTACAATTTACGAGACGTCGAACGCAAAGCTCTAAAACAATGCGGGATTTATATGAACAAGGATGGCGCGATTCTCCAAAGGGCTTAATCATTACTGCCCCAGAGATAGAGGCTAAATATCCGCCGCCCTCTTCACTGCCGAATAGGCTGAATAGGCAAGACGCGTATCAAGGCTCTGATCTTAAAATGGAAGCATTTCTACAGCCTTGGCAGGACGTACTGAGACCCGTACCGACTTCTTCCAAACCATCATCATTAAAAGAAGAAGTACTAAAAGAAATGAGTCCTACTGTGAGTCGTGTGTATAACGCTATTCAATCACATGGTTCACTGCCAGGTCATGGTCCCAGTAGTTTTTACCATTCTGGTGAGCGAATAATAGTTCACTAGAATTCGATTAGTGGATTATGCTTCCTGATAATAATGCGGAAGTACGTTAAATACATGTTAGTAAAAAAGCACACAATTGTTCATAAATCGTGTGCTTTTTTGCCATTCAATAGACGTAAAAATTTACATATTGTAACATAAAACACGAAAGAGCAGATTCTTTTCTGTTTAGTGTTTAATGCTTGTATGGTTTTCTTTTAAATTCTTTGGCACCAATTAAAAAAGATTTAAAACACTAGCACAATTTTTTTTTTCTAGGTGTTTAAGCTGATAAGAGATGCGTGAAAACGCAACAATGACTCGATTTATGATGTGACTAAAAGTTTAAGGAAGAAAAGAATGTCTACACCCAACGTTTCAACGCCCATTAATCCCGTAATTGCTCAACGTCAACAATTGATGCTTGAAAAAGAACGTGTAATGAAAGAAGAAATGCTCTTAGATGAGTACGAAAGAACGCAAAACGCCTACCAAGCGATGAGCGACGCCGCCCAAGTCTTTGAGCAGAAAAAAGCCGAATACTTACAAGAAGAAGCCCAATACGAAACACTAGGAAACTCAATCAATATGACCACACCCGTTAATGGAACCAATCCAAGCAATCCTGCTTCGCCTTCTGGATACTCTGTTGCCAACGCAGCAGGAAATCCTGATCAAGGTATTTATGCCCAATCGACTGCGACAAGTGCTACCGCACCGACGCAAAACGCAGGAGGACCCCTCCCCATCGAAGCCTATTACAACCCCAACGCCGCCGCTTACTACGGGCAAGGTGGATCTGGAGCGTCCGCTCCATTACCCGGTGAAGGCATGCCGTATTATCAACCCTTACCGACGAGTATGGCTCCTACGCAAAGTGCTGGAAGCCCAAGTCCTTCAGGCGTAGCCCCTAGTCCGCAAGGTGTGCCGACTCAAGCCAGCCTTCAACAGCAGGCACAACAAGCCCCCGTGACCCCTGCCGATGTCGCCGCCTTACGTCAGATTTTGCAAATGAATCCGCAGACGGCTCAACAAGCGTCTAAGGTGTCCGATGCCGACTTGACCCAGCTTTTACAAAGCGATCCTGAAATTGCAGGAGCCGTAAAAGAATTTGAAGCCATGTCCGCAGGGCAAGGCGTCGCACCAAGTGGTGGAAAGCCTGGAGCAAAGGCTCCAGCCGCTCAACCTACCGATCCTGCTCAAGCGTTGAAGCTGGCTCAGCAAAACCCTGAAGTCATGCAGCAAGCCCAAGCCATGGTCGCCAGTTTAACGCCTCAAGAGCGTGAAGCGATGATGAAGCAATTGGAGAACGATCCTGAAGCCCAAGCGATTATGGCTCAAATGGGTGTGAGCATGCCAGCACAGGCGGCTCCAGCACAAAAAGTTTAGGTATTCATACCTATTGATTCCTTCTCTCTCTCAACATATATCACAATATATGTATGGCGTGTTTCTCAAGAACACGCCTTTTTTTTATGGCGGTTTTCATGCTAAACTAGAGCTATCCCCCAAGCCACGGAGCCTTTCGCAATATTAAGGCGTGGGAGCCCCTGTCGGGGTGGGTGGAGGCACCAAAGACTCTTCCTTCTTCGGCAACGGATCGTTCACCGATTTACCCGAACGTAACGTGGGATCGTCCGCTGGCGGATTACTCTTGATCGTCTTTAAATTGGACGGCGTTTCCTTCACAGGAGGAGTTTCTTCAACTGGTGCATCAGGATTGACCGTTGGATCGACCCCCGTATTTTCCACGACATCAGGCACGGGAGCCGTCTCATCTGTTTTGACAGGCGATTCCGTATTTTCGTTTTCAGGCGTGACTTTAATACTTCCCCTTGTGAAGCCTGTGCGTGAGAAACCCGCACGACTCATGTAAGAACGCCAAATTACCGCAGGCATTACACCACCTGTAAAGGTTTTCGGCATGGGGGTGTTGTCGTCATTACCCATCCACACGCCTGCCACGACTCTAGGCGTATAACCGATGAACCACGCATCACGATAGTCGTCGCTGGTGCCTGTTTTGCCTGCGGCGGGTCCTCCGTATTGGGCGGCTCGCCCTGTACCACTGGTGATGACACTTTGTAACATTTTCGTCATGGTATCCGCCACAGACGCATCCAAGACTTGCAGTTTGACAGGTTCTTGGGTAAAAAGATTTTCACCTTGATTGCCGTCAATGCTGTCAATAAAATACGGATTCACTCGCATCCCGTGATTCGACAAGGTGCCAAAAGCACGGATCAATTCCACCATGTACATGGAACTACCGCCTAGGGTCGATGCTAAGTTGGCGTCGACAGGCGAATCAATCCCCATTTCTTTGGCGGTGGCAATCACCGATTGGGGCGACAATTCGTTCATCAATTTTACGGCAATAATGTTGTTAGAAATCGACAAGGCTTTGGTGAGCGTCATGGCTCCACGAAACTTTTTGTCGTAATTGTGGGGCTTCCAAGTGCCGTAGCTAATGGGTTCATCCACCCGAACATCGTAAGGCGAATAGCCTTGGCGAATGGCTTCCGTGTAGGTGAAGACCTTAAATAAAGACCCAGGCGATCGAGGGGAACGCTGAACACGGTCATACTGACTTTCAGAAAACTTTTTGCCCCCTTCGTAAGACAAAACCGCCCCTGTTTGCGAATCCATTGCCATGAGCATGACTTGGTTTTGAGCCGCCGTCCGCTTATAGCGAGTGATCGCAGAGGCAATGGCATTTTGAGCGGACTCATTGGCTTGGGGATCCAGCGTCGTGTAGATGCTCAAGCCTGCTTGCCAAAACTCTTGTTCGCTTAAACCAAGTAGTTCTTGGGTTTGTTGACGCACCACTTGATTGAAATAGGGGGCTTTGTCCGTCACCGCAAGCCGTTCGAGGTTGGGCTTGAGCTTCAACGGCGTTTTTTGTAGGATCTTGGCTTCTTCGGACGTAATCGAACGAATTTCCACCAAGTTTTGAATGACCTCATTCCGCCGAGCCACCGCTTTTTCAGGGGCAACCATCGGATTATACGCCGAAGGGGCCTGCGGCAAACCCGCCAATAAGCAGGCTTCTGCTACGGTCAATTGCTTAGGCGTTTTGTTGAAATACACTTCTGAAGCGGCTTCAATGCCATATGCCCCTTGCCCAAAATAGACGTAATTCATGTACAGCTCTAAAATATCGGACTTGCTCAATTGCTGTTCAAGTTGGACGGATAAGATAATTTCCTTGATTTTACGAGACAACGTGCGTTCGTTGGTTAAAAACAACAGGCGAGACAACTGCTGTGTAAGGGTGGAACCGCCTTCTTTTACGCCACGACCTTTGGTATTGCTTAAAATGGCTCGTCCAATGGCGACAGGATCCACCCCTTTGTGGGCGTAAAAACGGCGATCTTCAGTTGCCACAAGGGCTTGTGGAAAGGCAGGAGCGACCTCTTCAAGTGTTACGGGGCGAATGCTAAAGCGTTCATTGCGTAAAATGACGGTTTTTTTGTCGTTGGCATAGACGACCGTTGAGTTTTGAGCCGACATAATCTGTGATTTTCGCTGGCTAATGAGTTCACGCACACTCGGCATATCTTTGGTGAGCTGCCCCCATGCAATGGCAATGCCACCGATTAACGCAACCATTAATAAAGCCACCGTGACGCCTAAAAATTTCCACATAATGCAGGGGATTCCTTTGTGTAAAGTCCGTATATCATCTTAAATACTATTTTACAACAAAATATAAAAAAATAACGTCTTTTTCGACACACAAAACCCAATTCCTGACACACGAAATAGGCTTTTGTGACACACGAAACCTCGTTTACTGACACACGAAACCCTCAAATCCGACACACCAAAGTGGCTTTCTTGACACACAGAACCCTCAATTCCGACACACATAATCTTGAGAGAACGTCATGTTGACCATGAGGCTTCCGAAGGGGAAACATCTCCTCCCTCCGTCTTGGGGGATCCTTCATGTGCGTTCAGGATGACGTGTTTTATTTTCAAGGAGCTACTCTTCTTCAGTATGACACTTTTTTTAGGCATCGCCTAGTGGGGAAAACCCACGTTTTTTTTGAGAAAAGGCTTTCATCAAGCATAGTCCCAGCAAGCCCAATCGGATGATTTTTAGATCTCAAAGCATGAAAAAGACCACTAAAATAGTTATACTAAAGTAGCATCCCCTTCTTTTAACGAGACCCTTTTCCCCATGGCACGGCATAAGAAACACCCCGAACATGAAAACCTAGAACGCTGGTTGGTGTCTTACGCCGACTTTATTACCCTACTTTTTGCGACGTTTACCGCCCTTTACGCCATTGCTCAATCGAAATTGACCGACAATCACAAAGCCGCCGAAGAAATTAAGAAATCTTTTCAACAAGAAACCTTGCTAAAAGGCATTGCATCTGTGTTTCAAGGGCAAAGCACCCCAACAGATAAGCCCAACCCTGCTTTTGAAGAAACAGGCAAGGGCGAAGGCGTGGTGGGGAAGTACGAAAGTTTAATCCTGACCCATGGCGAAAAAAAGCAAATGGAAGAACTCCTAGAAGAGTTGGATGAAGTGGCAAATGAGCTTCAGCAAGACATCGCTAAAGCCATTGCCAATGGGGATTTAAGCCCTGCGGAAGGCTTTAAAGACCAAGTCAAAGATTTAGACGGCGTTCCCTTAAGAGGGCTAGAAGTCACCCTGCAAGAACGGGGCATTAAAATTAGCTTCGACAGTCGCTTGCTCTTCCCTTCAGGGTCCGCCCAACTCAACCCTCGTAGTATTCGCTTTATAGATCAAGTGGCAAGTAGGCTGTTGAAAAATACGTCTTCTCACTTGATTCATATTGAAGGGCATACGGATGCATCCCCCATTTCAGGGCGTTACCCGTCTAACTGGGAACTTTCTTCGGCACGAGCCTGTGCGGTGGTGCGACATTTTATTAACTATCATAAGTTTGCCCCCACGGATTTAGCCGCGATTGGTTATGCGGAAAGTCGCCCTGTCACGTCGAACAGCACTGCTCAAAACCGAGCTAAAAATAGACGCATCGACATTATTTTGCATAGCCGTGAACAAGAACGACAAGCGGACCCGAATCAAGTCGCACGTAAAGAAAAGATTTTGATTGACACCACCCATCGCTATAGCATTGAAAATAAGGCGGCGAAAGAAGCGGTTCCCGTCGTGGTGCAAGAGATTCCCAAACCTAAGATACCAGACCCCAAAACACAAGAGCCTCTCAAAAAAACGCCTGTGAAAGAGGCTCCTAAGAAAGATCTGAAAATCTTGCCGATTAAGGAAGAAATTCACATCCCGATTTATGGAGAAAATGGGGAAGTCGTCAACAAGGAAGCCATGGCTTAATCGAACACTATAGAATGGTATCACTCCCTCCCCTTTAAGGGGAGGGTTGGGGTGGGGAGTAGATGTAAACACTGGATTCTAAGCATCCCCCCCTCTCCCTAGCCCTCTCCTCCAGGAGAGGGAACAGGACTTTCGCAGAGCTTTCTATAAAAAGCTCAATCTAGCACAATGTGTTTTTTAACGATTTTGCCTGTGGGGTTCTTCGGTAATTCGTCAAAAAAGCGATACGCGTCAGGTGTGTAAGACGCCGACAAATACTCTCTCACCAAAGCAGAAAGTTCCTGTTGAAGGACTCTTGGATCGATTTCTCGTGATTCAGGCATTAGCTCAAGGCACGCACATAAGGCTTCACCCAGCTTTTCATCCTTCAACGGCAAGACCGCCACATGAGCCACCGCTTCATGTTGAGACAAAATGCGTTCAATCGGCAAGGGAGCAATGTTTTCGCCTGCTCGAATAATCAAATCCT
>JBILSS010000120.1:0-6551 GCA_044371965.1 Vampirovibrionales bacterium | reverse complement strand
TTTTCTGCGGACCTACAGGGGTTGGTAAAACCGAACTTGCCAAAACGCTGGCTCAATACTTCTTCGGATCTGTTGAAAACATGATTCGCTTAGATATGTCCGAATTCATGGAACGCCATACGGTTTCTAAGCTTATAGGCTCGCCCCCTGGGTATGTGGGCTATAACGAAGGCGGTCAGTTGACGGAAGCCATTCGTCGTAAGCCTTACAGCGTCTTGCTTTTTGACGAAGTCGAAAAAGCTCACCCTGATGTCTTTAACATCCTCTTGCAGATTTTGGATGACGGTCGTTTGTCCGATTCTAAAGGGCGTGTCGTCGACTTTAAAAACACGATTGTGATTTTAACGTCGAATGTGGGAGCCTCTGGCATTGAAAATCCGTCAAGCATTGGCTTTGGTGGCAGTGCAAAAGAAGAAGCCGCTGCTCGTTATGCGAAAATTAAGGATCGTGTGAAAGATGCGATGAAACAAGTGTTTCGTCCTGAATTCATTAACCGTTTGGACGACACCATTATCTTTGAACCGCTCAAGAAAGAAGAAATTCGCTTGATTGTGGATATTATGATGAAAGACTTGCTCAAGCGTTTGAATGATCGCAGGCTCAAGCTGGAATTGACGGCTGAAGTCAAAGACTTCTTAGCCGAAGAAGGGTACGACCCTACTTATGGGGCGAGACCGTTGCGTCGAGTCTTGCAACGTCGTTTGGAAGATCCGTTAAGTGAAGCCTTGTTGATGAGTGAGTATAAGGAAGGCAACATTATTGAAGCATCCTTAAAAACCACGGAAGAGGTTAAGGATGGCGATGACGGTGAAGAAATCGTCACCAAGAAGAAGGAAGTCGTCTTTAAAGTGACAGGCGATTTACCGCTGGATTCCTTTGAGATTCGGGTGCAATCCAAAGCCAAAGGGCAGATGCCTAAATTGACAGGCGATGCCCCTGCTGGTGGTCGCAAAGGCGGCGGTGGCGGAAAAGCCAAAGAACTCGAAGCTTAGTCTAAAGTATCAAAAAAGCCCCTTAATCTTACAAAAGATTAAGGGGCTTTAATCGTGATTTATGGATGAGAGTGTTGATTTAAAGACTCGTTGCACAAGCAGACGTCCAAGCACTAAATCCGAGCGGGTGAGCGAATTGCGAATCCCCGAGCGATTTTGCGGACGTCGTGCAAAGGGAGTGATGCGAGGAGGTGGGTCAAAAGGGGGAGGATTTTCAAGGAGGGGGAAATGAGGGAGGAGAAACGCAATGCGTCCTCCCTCCCCCCGCCATGAACCGCCTTTGGGGGTTTGGGGAGTCTTTGGCGGCACAAAGACCCCCCAAGCACCAGCTCAAAACAGAAGCAAGAAATCCAAAAAACAGAGATGTTCAGAAATCTACTTCTTATTTAGAAAATTATAAAATTACACCCGATGCGTGAGGGCATCCCACACCTTGAGCAGGTGTTCGGAAGGGGGCAACTCAAAATGCTTCGCTTCTCGTGTAATGGGGTGAATAAACCGTAAGGCATACGCCTGCAAAGCTTGCCCTGCTTCAGGCATAAGCTCCTTCCACTGCAACGCAAGCCCCGTGCCATACAGCGGATCCCCCACCAGCGGATGCCCAATATACGCCATATGCACCCGAATCTGATGCGTTCTCCCTGTTTCCAACTGACATTGCACCCACGTAAACTTGTCGTTTAGCGTTTCTTTCACATGGTAATGCGTCACGGCGGTTTTGCCCGTCCAATCCGCCTGCATTTTATTGCGTTGTTGGTTATGCCTGCCAATGCCAATCCGCACTGTGCCGTTTAAATCCTGCACATGCCCTTGCACAATGGCGTTATACCGACGGTACATCGTCTTGTCTTGCAATTGTTCCGCCAAACCGTGGTGAGCTTGATCGGATTTTGCCACCACAATCAAGCCTTCCGTGTCACGATCCAAGCGATGCACAATCCCTGGACGCTCGACTCCGTTGATGCCTGAGAGTTGCCCTTTGCAATGATGCAAGACCGCATTCACCAGCGTATCAGGCTGTTGCAAGCCTGTCGGATGCGTCAACATGCCCGCAGGCTTGTTGATGACGAGCAGATGCTCATCTTCAAAAATAACGTCCAAAGGCACGTCCCATGCAGGCATTTCAAGCGTTTGCAGTTCAGGTTCTACCACATGGATGACCTGCCCCAGCTTGACTCGAAAGCTCGATTTATTCCACACCTGCCCGTCTTTGTGAATGTTTCCGCCCTTAATCAGGGCTTGAATCCGCTCCCGAGAATAGGTTTCGCCCAAGTGCTTCGCCAAAAACTTGTCGAGCCGTTCTTCGGCATCAGGGGCTTCAACGAGAAGGCTTATGCCTGTTTCAAGCGTTTCTTCAACATCTTCGACGGCATCAAGAAGGGCATCATTAGAGGGGTTTAAAGGAGTTGTCATTAAATAGAGGTTACCTTAGTCGGGGCTTTTGCCCATAAGTAGTGATAAAAAATAAGAATGGCACCGATGAAAATCATCGCATCCGACAAGTTAAAAATGGGGAAATGCAAGAACGGCAAGTGGATGTAATCCGTCACGGCACCAGTCAGCAGACGATCGAGGGCGTTGTTGAGTCCTCCGCCGATGACAAAACCAAAGCCCAAGGCTTGGGTTTTGTTGATGAGCTTTTGCTTGATCACCAGCACGATCAGGGTGCCGAGTAAGGCTCCGCTCAACAAACTGGCGATTTGGGGCTGGTTTTTCAGGAAGCTAAACGCCACCCCTGTATTTTCAACATGTTGAAAATTAAAAACGTTCGGTATAATCTCAATGACTTTTCCTAGGGGTTGTTGGGAGAAAATCCACTTAAGGGTGGCATCGACGCTTAGCACGTCAAAGACCG
Source organism: Vampirovibrionales bacterium (assembly GCA_044371965.1). Classification (GTDB taxonomy): domain Bacteria; phylum Cyanobacteriota; class Vampirovibrionia; order Vampirovibrionales; family JAJTHC01; genus JAJTHC01. Next base: position 3,704 of record JBILSS010000120.1, on the reverse strand, counting down.
CCATCCACAAGAGGAGCTTGGGCGACAGCACCCGATGCGTCACGCAAGGCTGGCTACTTTCAGTGTTTGTTGTATTTTCTTCGATCTGTAATGAATTTTCTTGGCTCATGCGGAGGACTCCTTCCAGATTTTGAGACGTTATGTATAATCTATCACAAATGATTTATAAATTGACAAAAAAGAGATTTATAGCCGTTTTAGCGTTTTCTGTACTTAGGCTCCTCGTCTAGCCTAAGTACGGAAAACTCTTTAAAACACTATAGAAGGCTCTGCGAAAGCTATTTGTGGGAGTGAGATTGCCACGCTACGCTCGCAATGACGGTGTGTTTTTTGAGTTTCGCAGAGGTTTCTATAGAAAGCTTACCCTAATTTGACCTTCAACACATAATCCAGCCAAGACAATAGGGGAAGCAATTTATACGGCTTCGGTAAAAAGGCTTGTGCGCCATGAATCAACGCATTTTCCACATCGTCGTGATTGCACGTCGCCAAAAACACCGTATGCGGAGCCACGTCCTTCAAACGACGCAACGCTTCCCACGGGCTGACTTCCCCCTCTTTCGTCGCCTTGCTCGATGCATCCATATAAGGATCCACCACCATCGCGGCAGGCATCCGCTGTTTAATCGCCAGCAAGGCATCCGCCACGCTAGGCATGACATCGACATCGATGCCGTTCATGCTGATGGTTTGTTCCAACAAAAACGCCAAGGCGGCATCAGGTTCAATCACAATAACATAGGGAGCCGCTTTGCCTTGTGTGGCATACGAAGCCCCAGCCCCTTCTTCAGGGGTTGAAAATAAAAATCGATCGCTTAAGGTGGCACTTTCATGCGACGGAATCTGTGCCAAGGCTTTTAACGCCAACTGCAAGCCTTTGGAAATAACAGGCGTTAAATGATTAAAGGGCGTGACATTCGTATATAAAACCCCTGCCCCCACTCGCAAAGACGAAATGCGGGTAAATAAGGAATCTTGCTTCCAAATGAAGAAGCCTCGAGCCAAGTCGTCGGGCGACAAGAAATGCCCACAGCTGGCATCGAGCCGTTTCATCACAATCGGCAGAATCCGCTCCAACCGCTCGGGGGTCGACAAGACGACAAAGGTATTTTCTTCAACATGAAAGACCCAATCAGGCACATGAAGCATTTGAGCCAAAACCGCGGCACAATGTTGTACCACCTTCATTTTGGCTTCCTGCCCATAAAGCAAGCCGTAGGTATTGAGCGAATCCAAGTAAAAGACCGCCACCGCCCAATGTTGCTGGCTAATGTGATGAGGCGATTCTTCATGCAAGGCGTGAGCCGCTTCATTTTCCGCCACGTCTTCAGGGAAACGCTGCACTTGGACGCCCAAGCCTTGGCGAATTCGACGGCTAAACATACGTTCAAGTAGTTCCCCATTGGGCTGACGGGTCAATGGCGATTGATATTGATCCAAGTGGCGACGAATATGCGACAAGACCCGAATACACAGCTCTTCGCTGGACATACCCGTGTCCAAGAGTTCATCCGCCCCTTGCACCAGCGATTGAATCCGTTCTTCTTCCACTTCACCGTGGCTTAGGTTCAAAATAACCGTGCGAAAGCCTTCATTCACCGACCATTGCCGAATGTGCCGAGTCATTTCAAGCGGAGACAAAACCTCTTCCATCTCTGGATTAAATAACGGACTCATGCGTTCGATAAAGTCTTCATCTGTGCTTTGAGACACCGCTTCAAGCAAGTGATACCCTGGGGCATCAATTAAAACCGCATCAGGCAGGGTTTGAAAATATAGCGAACGTAAGGCTTCCATCGAAGCAGGATGCACCAACCGCACGGCAATGACGTCGTCCCCCTGAATACCAGTGGTAAAGGTGTGCAAATAACGGTGATAGCTTCCCCATTGGGCGTGGGCTTCATCGTCATTGGCGTGTTCTTCTAGCACTTCAAAACTTTGAGCCGAAGGCAAGGCGTCGTCATCCACTTCATGGAAGGTGAAAGGCGTTAACACCAACAATTCTTGAAGTTTTTGGAAGTGCTGAATCGTGGTCACAGAGGGGTTTTCCTATTAAACAGAACGAGGGATACAGATATTTTTTTGAGACGAGCCGATGTGGCGTCGTTGTGTATAGTGTTTTAAAGAGTTTTCCGTACTTAGGCTAGACGAGGAGCCTAGATTATTTTGTGAAGAAGTGTAGATAGACCTACATGACTGAACAAAATAATCGTAGCGACAAAGTATAGACACTGTAGGGGAAATTATTTAAAATACTATATTAGAAGTCGTCCTCCTCATAAGATCCTTCACCACTTAGTAAGATGCTCTTACGGTACTGGCTCTGCATTTCAAGGGTATTAAACGGCACCGTAAACCAAAAGCGAGAGCCCTTGCCCACTTCGCTTTCCACGCCGATTTGTCCGCCCATGCGTTGCACAATGGTTTTGGTGATATACAAGCCCAAGCCTGAACCTTCTACCTGTTGCGTCATGTGATTCGCCGTGCGATAAAACTTGCTAAACAGCTTGGTGAGCTGTTCTTCATTGATGCCATCGCCTTGATCTGCCACCATGATTTTGACAAAACGTCTGGGGTCTTCGTTAAAAGGCTCGGCGGAAACGGTAATCGTTTTGGCTTCGGGTGAATACTTCACAGCGTTGTCCATTAAATTAAGCAGGACTTGTTCTAGGCTGTCAGGTTCTGCCCACAGGCTTTCGGTGCAGTCAATGTCTTTAAAAACAAAGCGTTTTTCAACATTCACGCCTTTACCTTGCAAGGCTCCGTTGACTTTAGAAACTAAATCGCTCAACAAAACAGGGCGAGCCTGCGGTTTTTTCTGTTCCTGCCCCAACTTGGAAATAATCAAGATATTTTCCACCATACGAGACAGTCTATCCGACTGGTCACGGATGATTTTGATGAATCGGGTTTGTTGTTCGGGAGCAAGTTTCGTACCGTAATGAAGCATGGTATCCGCAAAGCCTCGGATGCTGGTCAACGGCGTGCGGAATTCGTGCGACATAATCGACACAAAATCGTGGTGGGCTTGGGTGAGTGCCACATCTTCTTGAAAAAGGCTAATCACACCTAGCACATAGGGTTTGCCGTCTAGGGTGAGGGCTTCTAGGGATATTTTATAGCGTTCGTTTTTGAGGGATCGGCAGGTAACGGCAAGGGGTAAATTTTCCTGTAAGAGGCTTGCCCATTGGCGTTGCTTTTTACCGCCTGAATTGTCGAGCGTAAATAGCTTTTCGAGCGACACGTCTTCTGTAACAGGAGTGTTTTCTTCTTCGCTTGTGGCGAAAGGCAATAAGGCATCGTTGACGAAGACAGGCGACGTGACATCCGCAAACGTGCTAATAAAAACAGGAAAGGGCAAGGCATTAAAGACAGGGCGTGCTTGTTCTAGGCTTATAGCTTCACTTATCGCTTTTTCAGGCATGGGGGAGCTTCCTGTTTGTCTTATTTTCAACATATCACAACGTAGTGCTTAGTGTAACACAAGTACAGAATAGATGCTCCCAGTATGGCGTATTTATCCGTCAGACGAGGCGAATCTTTTTATTTTCTTAATAATTTAACAAACTTTAAAATGGGCGGATTCAAGTAACAAGTGACGCAGGGGGGTGGCGGTGAGCGGCTGGATGTAGTATCTCTTTATTAGTTACAATAAAGAGGAGACACCACCATGCCAAAGGGCTACCAACAGCTCACCTACGAAA
>JBILSS010000119.1:0-6702 GCA_044371965.1 Vampirovibrionales bacterium | reverse complement strand
ACGATTGAATAGCGTATCGGTGGATTCTAGGAGCCTAGACTCGCAGATGGGTGAGGTGTACAGAGACGTACATAAGCACATCGAGAATCGTAGCGACAACGAAGACGCCAGACGCTATTTAATCGTTAAATAAAGCGGGTTGTTTCAATATAATGCGTAGCAATGCGTGCGTACGGTATTGACATATCATACGCATTATATTATACTGATAGTGTTATCATACGCATAAAGATAATCGAATGAGTCCACTCAATGAAAAAGCCTTTGAAAAACTGGTACGCTCCTATGGTTGTTCCATTGCAAATAGTACCAAACATCATAAGGTTATTGATATTGACGGACTTTTACTGATGACCTTTGCCGTACATCACAGTAAAGGCTCTAAACGTCAAGTGCTGGATGTCTATGTTAAGCAGTTTTTAAGAAAAATGAAAGATGCTAATCGTGAACCCAAGTAAAAAACAACTCATGGAAGAAGCTCTCATTGAATGGAGCGAAGAAGACAACTGCTTTACCGCCTACTGCCCTAGTTGGGACATCGCCATTGGCACAGGTATGAGCAAAGATTCCGCCATGGAAATGCTTTCCGAAATGCTGGATGACTGCTTAGAAGACTTGGCTCAAGACAAAGTCGCCGAACTTTCAAAACCCAAACCCGTCGGACGTCCCGCTTTAGGACGTGAAACCTTCAACACCAAACTAAAACCAGAGATCAAAGACTTTTTGAAGAAAGCCGCCAAAGCCAATAAAATCAGTGCAGGTGAGTTCATAGAACGTGTTATCACCCTTCAATTTGAAAATGTGCCGAATCCGCAACGTCGTAAAGGGGATGCTCTTTTTCTCAACAATACCAAAGATGTTTGGATGACCTAGTTACTATGCCGTCTTTTGAGATTTCTGTGCAGGTGGCTATAGTCGACCCCGAACCTCATCGACGCCAAAGCCCAAGAACGCAAAGTCGTAACGACACGGATCCCCCTTGTCAAAGCGAGCCAGTCGAGCGGTGAGTTCTTCAGATGCCTTCCAGTCCGTGCTGTTTCGCTTGAGCAAACCCCATTCCCGAGACAAACGCCCCACATGGGTATCCATGGGCATAAGCAAGGCGTGGGGCGGAATCACGGACGTCCACAAGCCAAAATCGACGGCATGCTCACCTAGGGACTGGTCATCTCGACACATCCAGCGTAACGCCATGTGCAAACGCTTACACGCTCCGCCTGTGGCAGGGTGAGGCACCAAGTATCGTGTGCCGTTGCTGTAGCCCCCTGCCAAAAAATCAGGAGGCAACCACGCATCCAACCAAGCGGTCATCACGGGCTTGAGGGTGTCACGGGTCACGCCGTTTTGCGTTTCAGGCAAGCTTTGCAAGCACGCCAAATGCGACGGATGCCGTTCATAAAAGGCGTGCCACCACCGCAGTAAATGAATAATATCCGCCCCCGTATTGAAGCGATAGATGAAGCCTGCCAAGCGTTTTTCTACAGGCACCAGGCTTTCGGCTTGAAGCACGTCGTAAACAGGGGCTTCCAAACGATCGAACAATTCGGTGAGCTTGCGGATGATGACTTCTCGCCTGCCGTAGCTCAACAAAGACGCCAACAAGGCGTTGGCTTCACATCGGGGGAGGTCGTGCTTAAACGACGCCGCAAACTGCATGGGGTCGTCTCGTACGAAGTCGGGGTGATGATAGGTCGCCACAAGGGCATCGAGCTGGGCTTTGCGTTGTTTGAGTGAAAGCCTCATCAAGCAATGGCATCCAACGTCGAGGCTTTTTTAAGGATGCCGTCTCGTAACGCCTTCGACAAAAACGGCGGTTGCAACACACTGTACACATAAATAAACGCCAAATGCGTCGAAAATAAAAAGCCAAAAAACAAGCCCACATTCAGGATCATATTCACCCACATATTGCCCACATGGACGAGCGGATACATCACAAAAAAGCCCAAAAGTCCGACCTGAGCGGCGGCAATAAAAACGGCTCTCAAATAATCGTGCCTAAAAAATCGCCATTGCAAGATCAAGGCTCGACCAATCGACGCATCAGACACCAGCATCGTCACCCACCACAAGGCGGTGGCGAGAAAGACCACTAAGGCTCCAATCATGGAAAGAAATACGCCCATCATCCACTGGCTAATCAACGTGAGTTGAGTAGCGGGCAATTTTAAAAGCATCGCTTGCATTTGAGCCGAACTCAAGTTGGACAGCTTTTCTAGCGATTCAGGCGTAGCATTGGCGAATAAATCAGGCACGCCATAGGTTTTATAAATCAGGACAAAAGGTAAAATCACCGCCACCGCAAAGGCGATGCCTTGAATGACGTTAATGGCGAAACTGCGTCCCCAAAAACGACCGATGCCTTGAAATAAGGGTGTAATGGTGGGTCGTAAAAAGCTGGGATGCTCCAGTTTAGAGGCATCTTGCACGGCGGTTTGATCCGCCTCACTGCGTTGCAGGGGGTTCGTCCATAAGGGAGCGTCTGTAGGGCTTTTGGGTTCATCTGCCTCTTCAGAAGGGGTAACAAAATCAGCGAAAGGCACTCGTGGGCTGGCTAATAGCACCTCTTTCGGATGCTTTTGAGCCTCTTCTAACATAAACAACCATGTGCGAGCGTGTAGGACTTGCATCCAGCCTGTCATAAGGGTTAGGGTGGTGAGCATACACAAGCCTTGCCATAGTAGAATCACGCCTTCGCCTGTCGCGAGTTGAGCAGGGCTAGGACTTAGCACGCCACTTAAAAGCAAAATCAAAAACAGAGGATACATCACATCCGCATGACGCCCCGTTTGTAGCAAGGCCGATTTCAGCATCCAGCCCAGTCGAAAGGGGGTATTCCACGTTGTTTCCCAAAAAGACGTCACAAAGCATTCCTCAATCTAATAAATCCAATTAAATTTAAGTCTAGCATAAAATCCTGTTTCTGTTATGATAATTAAGCAGTTGTTATGGAAGATAACGCTTTAGCGTTAAATTAAATGGAGATGCCCCTTATGATGTTTGATATGGCAAAAATGATGAGTCAAGCGAAGAAAATGCAAGACCAAATGGTGAAGATTCAAGACGAATTAGCGTCTACTCGCTTTGAAGGCAGTTCCAAAAACGGACAAGTCACCATTTCTTGCACAGGCAAATTTGAAGACTGGAAAGTCAACATTGCCCCTGATGCCAACGCATCTGGCACAAGTGACTTGGTTGCCGAAGCGTTAGAAGCCTTGACGCAATCGATCATGTCACAAACACAAGACAAAATGGGTGCCTTGACCAAGGGCTTAAACATTCCTGGGCTTAAATTACCAGGAATGTAGGTTTGACTGCTTTCTTTAGGGAGGGTTTTTTGACCCTCCCTAAAACTATGAAGGCTTGCGATTTTTTTTGCTTGTCTTAGAATAGACATATTCGTTGACGTATTTTCTCAATCTTATTGTGACGCACCTTGCAAGGAGTCCCCCTATCGTGAAAGCTTTTAACTGGTTTAATTGGTTCGGAAATAGCCTAGAAACACAAGACTTAGGCATTGATTTGGGAACCGCAAACACCCTGATTTGTTCCACAAAAAAAGGCGTCGTCTTGCGTGAACCTTCGGTGGTTGCTGTGGATTCGAGCCAGTTGCCTCCGCAAGTCTTGGCGGTTGGGCTTGAAGCTCGTGCGATGATGGGTAGAACACCCACGAATATCCGTGCGGTTCGTCCCTTGCGTGAAGGCGTGATTACCGATTTTGAATGGGCGGAAGCCATGTTACGAGAGTTCATCACGAAGGTGACCGCTGGTAATAATAATGTTTTTACAGGGGCTTTAGGGCGTGTGGTCGTTTGCGTACCAAGCCAAGCCACTGAAGTTGAGCGTCGAGCCGTTGGGGATGCTGCTTTTTCCGCCGATGCTCGTCACGTCTATATTGTGGACGAACCCATGGCAGCCGCCATCGGAGCAGGTATGCCTGTCGACAAACCCACAGGATCCATGATCGTTGACATTGGCGGAGGCACCACTGAAATTGCGGTGTTGAGCTTAAACGGCATCGTCGTGCGGGATAGCCTTCGAATTGCAGGCGATCAAATGAACGAAGAATTGCAAGTGTACTTACGCACGGAACATAATCTTTCCATTGGGGAGCGTACGGCGGAAGACATTAAGCACACTTTAGGCAGTGCGTCTGAAAGTACGGTGGAAGCGGAAATGGATGTGCGTGGCATCAACCTCACATCGGGCTTGCCTGCGACGGTGACTTTGACCACCACTGAAATTCGTGAAACGCTGTTGCCTACCGTGCATAAAATTATTGATGCGATTAAAAGCACGCTTGCGATTACGCCTCCTGAAATGGCGGCAGATATTATGGATCGTGGGATTATGCTCGCTGGTGGAGGCGCCTTGCTCGCTGGTTTAGATGAACTCATTCAAGACGAAGTGCAAGTGCCTGTTTATGTGGCGAATGATCCGCTTTCTTGCGTGGTGATTGGCGCCGAGCGTATTTTGACGGATCCTGTGTATAAGAAGGTTTTGGAATTGACGGAATACGACGGTCGTGTTTCGGTGATGCGTTAGAAGCGTACAAATGATGAGCCAAGACGCCAAATTACAAATGTCTATGACGCCTGAAGAAAAGGCGTTATACCCGAGTCCCGAGCATTCTACGGCGTATTTGCCAGCGTCTAGCGGGGTGAGCATTGTGCTAGTGGAACCGCAAATCCCGCAGAATACAGGCAATATCATGCGACTTGCGGCGTGTACAGGCTCTAAACTCTATGTGGTAGGGCATCTGGGTTTTCGCTTGGACGACAAGGGTTTACGCCGTTCCGCTATGGATTATGAGGACGTCGTGCAACCGACGCATCACTATGCGTTTCAAGCCGTTTTGGATGAGCATCCGCCTGAAACGCCGTTATATTATTTGAGTGCTAAAGCCGAAAAAAACTTGTGGGACGTGGATTTTCCCCCTAATGCCTTATTGGTTTTTGGTAGTGAAACCAAGGGATTGCCAGCGTCTTTTGTGAAAAGCCAGCAGGCTCATGCGATTCGGATCCCTATGGTGGAAGGCGTTCGGAGCCATAATTTGTCGAATTCGGTGGCGATTGTCTTGTATGAGTTTCTAAGGCAACAAAATAATACCATTTAGACGAATAAATTGCGTGTTGTCTCTATAAAGCAAAAAAATCCTACTCAAGCTGTGTGACTTGTGATATGTTATAAATTGTTACATTCACAAACAAAGGAGTCTTCCTCATGCCCACCCACAACATGCAAAACCGTCCCAAAAGCGACGCCATTTTTGAAAAAGCCAAAACCCTCATGCCTGGAGGCGTCAATAGCCCTGTACGAGGCTTTCGCTCCGTTGGTGGAGGCTTGCCTGTTGTGATGAAACACGCCCAAGGGGCTTACATCACCGATGAAGACGACCTCACTTACTTGGATTACGTCCTAAGCTGGGGGCCTGCGATTCTTGGGCATACGCACCATGACGTGGTGAAAGCCGTGCAAAATGTGGCGGAATCAGGCTTGAGCTTCGGGGCACCAACCGCCCTTGAAAATGTACTGGCGGAAAAAGTCATGCAACGTATGCCGTCGATTGAAATGATTCGCATGGTGAGTTCAGGCACAGAAGCGGTCATGTCCGCTATTCGGCTGGCTCGAGCCTTTACAGGTCGTCATTACTTACTCAAGTTTGAAGGATGTTACCACGGTCATGCGGATTCATTGCTGGTAAAGGCAGGCAGCGGAGCCTTAACACTCGGCATCCCTGATTCGGCAGGCATTAGCCCTGAAACGGCGAAATCGACACTCACGGCGAACTTTAACGATCTTGCCAGTGTTGATGCCTTGCTAGAAGCTTACCCCAATCAGATCGCCGCCATTTTGGTGGAACCTGTGGCGGGCAATATGGGATGCGTCCCTCCACAAGCAGGCTTTTTAGAAGGCTTGCGAGAACGATGCACAGCGACAGGCACGCTCCTTATTTTTGACGAGGTGATGACAGGCTTTCGGGTCGCCAAAGGCGGATGCCAAGAGCATTACGGCATTCAGGCAGATATTACAACGCTCGGCAAAATCCTCGGTGGAGGCTTACCTGTCGGGGCGTATGGGGGACGTCGTGAGATTATGGAAACGGTGGCTCCATTAGGAGCGATGTATCAAGCAGGGACGCTTTCAGGCAATCCCCTCGGGATGACGGCTGGCATTGCCACGCTGGATTTGCTGGATGCACCGAATACCTACGAAAGGCTTGATGCGTTCGCCAAACAGCTTGTTTCTGAAGCGAGCAAGCTTTGTGAAGCCCACGGTGTGCCTGTAAGTGCCACGCAGGTGGGAGCGATGTTTTCGCTGTTTTTCGTAGAAGGTGGCGTGACGTCGTTTGCGGATGTCTGCAAAACGGACAAATCCTTTTTCAACCGCTTTTTCTGGGCAATGCTTGAAGCAGGGGTGTACTTGGCACCGTCTCCCTTTGAAGCGAGCTTCACTTCGACGTGTCATGGTGAAAAGGAGTTGGCTTTAACGCTCAATGCGATCGATTATGCGTTGAAAAAAGCGAAAGTGTCCGTTGCAGAGAAGGCTTTGCAAAAGTAAAAAAGTATAGTCACCTATAGAAAGCTCTGCAAAAGTTCAAGTCGGATGAAGATTCAAGGAAAAACAAACGGCTTTTGAGGCGTGTACATAGACGTACACAACGAAAAAACGGCTTGTTTTGACACAGAAGATTCGCCGAAT
>JBILSS010000016.1:0-22804 GCA_044371965.1 Vampirovibrionales bacterium | reverse complement strand
AAGTCGCCCATGCGGAACAATTACTCTATCGATTTAAAACCGAAGGCGACGGCTGGTTTAAGCAACTTCCTGCGGTGCAGTACTTTTTAACCAAGCATTGCAACCCCCAAACCAATCGAGATGTTGCCGCTGCTCGCTTGAAGCAACAAGTGCAAATGGAAGCGATTTGCTTAAAATATGGGCTTGAAACCCACCGTCTGCAAGACATGGACGGCACTCAAGTCTTTAAAAACTTCGCTACTGCAACCTGTGGCGTTGAACCGAATATCTCCCCGAAAGACCGTTTGGCTCATTATGCCACCATTGCATTTAACGTGAAGTCTCGTGAAGCGTTGAACTATTCGCAGCGACGTAAGGATGATCCTAATTTTAACACCCATGCAATGATAAAAGAGCTTTTGGCACTGGGTTTTTATAAACCAACCAAAGACGGTATGAGCCAAAAACAGCTTGAAGCTTACCTCCATGTATGGGCGGACAATACCGACAAAGCTTTCCCTCACATGAGCGATGAACAGCTCAAGTATATGTTGCTTTCTGCCATTGAAAGTGCCAATACCGCTCGTGGAGGAGCCACGATCAATGAAGTTTCAGAAGCCATTCCCACCAATGACGTTTTAGGCTTAGGCGTTAAGCCACACAAGTTTAACTTACAAGGGCAACATGACTTTTATTCGATGCTCGGCTTAGACCGTCGCCCTGATTTGGCATTGCATTATATGTTTAATGTCAATGGGTATTCGGGTAAGGTCATTGCAGACAAGCAGATTTACCATCCCCAACAAATGATTGAATTAGGCTATTCCAATACCTATCGTATGCCTGAACTTCAAAAATTGATCCATGATCTCACCAAGCAAGATATTTTGCCTCGTGTGGTGGAGTTTAAAGGCAACTATAAGCATTACGACAAAGAATTGATTACCGATCACCTGAACTGGCGAGCAGAACGCTTAAGTCCCCAAGAATTGGCTTGGATCAAGAAGCAAGAAGGCTTTAATCTCAAGCTCTGGCAAGCGAAAGATCCGTATGAGCGTGCTAAGTGGGTCAACCAAATGGACTTGCACATGCCCAATAAAGACGGCAAAAAAATCGGCAAGCCTGCGGTCGCCATGCCCCATGCGTGGTTGTTAGAAATGGACAGGCTCAGCATTGATGCCCTCGACATGCTCAATGAACTCGATGTAAATAAGAAAAATCCGAGTCATGGGGACTTTTCCAAGGTCTTGGCGGTGATTGCCCGCCGTACACGTCATTTAGACAAAGACGATCACGAGTTTTTAGACTTGCCTCACTTAGAAAAGCTAGACGGTTCAGGTGGGCAAACGATGCTCAACCAAGAACGTGCCAAGCGTATTGAAGCGTACACCAACAAGTCCTTGAGCAAGAAACCTGAAGGCATGACCCCTGAAGGCGTTATTCCCATGGGCAAAAAGTTCATGGCAAAAATCGACGCCTTGCAAAACAAGAAGAATCTGAAAAAAGAAGATATTGAAGCTCTGGTAAAAGAAATCAATACGGTTGATTTTGGGTGCTTGACGGTTCATACTATTACGGCTCACTTGCAAGGGGTTTATGATACGTGGGCAAAGGTCGCTGAACAGCAAAAGGCCGTGTCTCATGGTTTTGAGTCGGATCCCAAAACAGGCGTTTTAGAATCGGGTAAGGCGGATATGTACAACCGCTTCTTGCAAGCTGCTAAAAAGCCTGAAGTTGAGGCACAGCTTAAAAAACTCAATATGTTGATGATGAAAATTAACTCATCTTCAACAGAACTTCGCTATAAATTGGAAGATCCTCGTTTGGCGTTATTCAATATGATGAACAACTCGGGCGGTGACTTAACCTATGAAGCGTTTGACGGCTTAATGGAAGCTGTTTCTAAGCAAAATAACTTAAAGCACTTGCATGACAAAGGCCTCAAGGCCAAAGGCATTGCGGAATATTATGGCTTTACCTTCTTATATGACCCCACAGGATCTTACACCGAAGCGGTTGTCGGAACCGCCATTGACAAGCAAGGGGCGGTCAATAACATCTCAAACTTCTCTCGACGTACTCACATGGCAGGCGACAGTTCAGGCAGTGATATGCGAACGATTATCGATTTAGCCTTGTTACGAGCCAATAACAGTAGCGAAGTCGTTCGAGGCATGATTGACGACACCAAAATGTTTAGCATGATGATCGAAGTCTTGAACTTTGACAACGATTCCACCAAAAAAATCGATTCGGAAGCCAAGCTTTTACGCCAGCATGGCTTTGATGAAGCCTATATCAAAGAAGCCACTGCCACAGTAAAACAACAATGCTTGGCACAACCCTTACGCTACCAAGTCATGGGGCGTGATGCTCAAGGTAATCTAGCCAACTTAAAAAAATTACGATCAGAGATGATCGAACCCGATCTTCGTAAAGCCCAAAAAGCCTATGAAGCTGAAAAAGCAAAGTTGTCTTCAAGAAAACTGGATCAAGAAGCGAAGACAAAACTGGAACAAGACGCCAAAGCAAAGCTTGACCAGTTGACCAAAGAACTGGATAAAAAAGCGAAAGAAGCGTTCCCTGAACTCGAAGCAGGTATTCAATTGATGGGAACAGGACATGAAAAAGTCTTAAAAGCCTTTGGCTATAAGCCTGGTCACTTGTTTACGGAAGACGAATACCGTCAACTCGCCAAAAAAGTTTTTACGGATGCGATTAAACCGAGCATTCTTTATGCCGATGATGTGGGGCATAAACACATGAGAGATGCCCTTGCCAAAGGCATCGTACATGGTGAAATTGATCCGTTGTTGCGTTTCTTGAAAAACAGCCACCTCGCCAATGGCTTCTTAGACAGCATCCCTGGTTTTGAAAACCGTGGTGCTTTCTCAATGGGTATGCCGTTCCACATGGGCTTTACCTTAGACCAATTCCGTCCTAAATTGCACGAAATTGTCGACAGTACAGGTAAATCGATCCAACGTAATGTCTATCACCCGATGCACCAAGCACTCCTTCGCTTGCCAGCCTTTGCCATGAAGTCTGCCGAAGCAGGTGGTTTGCTCGCCGCAGTGGGTGGAGCTGTTGGAGCAGGCGTGACTTACTTCCAGTTGAACGAGCATGCACGCTATCAAAAACTGAACAATTGGGATCGAGACAATGAAGGCAAAACAGACGTGAAAACAAAAGCAAAAGAAACGTCCCATCCTTTATCGAACGACACTTATACAACCGATGCCTTATCAAACTCAGTGGGTAAAGAAGCCTTGAACAAGAAGGAGTTGCACCATGTCTAGTAACCTTTCCATGAACGCTTCAGCAAACTTACTCAGCAGTCCACAGCATCCGTTTGCCAAAGCTAAAAAGTCCAACGCCTTTCAGTATGGTGCAAGTACCCCAACTGAACCGATGCGTCCTGTGGAAAGTACGCCTGACAGCTTTTGGGAAATGACGCCTCAAGATTTGGCGAAACAAACAGCCCCTAGCCCCCTTCCACCTGCTTCTCATACTAAAAAAGAAACGAAAGAAGAAGAAAAGAAAAAAAAGCGTGAATCTCCTATTCAAGCGTTGCCTGCCAATTCTAAAAAAGAAGAACAGTATAGAACCTTAGGGCGTTATGCTTTAGCGGTCGCCAACGCAGGTATTTTCACCCAAAACATTGTCGCTGTTTTAAGAGCCCCTGTTTTAGATCAAGTGCCACAGCCCTTCAACGTGGTGGGTAGCTTGGTGAACTTGGCGTCTTGCTTTGTGCCACCAGTGGCACGATTGCCCATGTTTGTGGCAGGTACGTCGCTTTATATGGGCGGATCCGCCTTAACGCAATCGCATATGGATCAAGTGAACGTTTCGCAAGCGTCTAAATCCGCAAAGACCTTCTTCCAAAATGTCGAAGACTCTCAGTGGAATAGCTTTGATGAGTTTCCGCACCCTGCCTATCTTCGTCCAATGTCGGAAGAAGCCAAAGCCCATTATGCCGAATACTTAGCGAAAAAACAGCCTGGCAAAATCATGCCGAACGCCACTAAAACTGACTATAAAGGCTTTATGCACATGGCTCACCCTGGTAGCATGGCTAGTTTGGCACGTAATAAATACTATGAAACCTATTTCCCTTTAATGGATGCCCTTTCGCCTGCGTTCAAAAAGTCGCCCTTGCCTGAATCCATTAAGTACATGATTCCTTCGTTTACCGCTTCAAGCGTTGCAGGGGCCAAACAGTTGGGCTGGATGGTCGGCAAAATGGCGACTGACTGGAAATTTGCTCACGATGCTTTGATGTTTACCACCCGTCGAGAGTTCTTAAAAGGCACTAACATTACGATGCCAAACTCGGCGTCTTACGTCTTAGCGATAGGATCTGTATTGCCTTTGATGATGCTTTCCGCTGCCATGCTTACCGCAGGCGGTAAGCAAGCTTATAAGCATACCCACAAAACAGACGATGCTAAAAACCCTGAAAATATGACGGCAAACGAATCGGTGGATCAACCTAGCAACGCCAAAACAGAAGATCCTTTTGCTAAAACACACTCCAATACGGTGGAACTCGTGGCAAACGTGTCGTCTATTATTCCTCAATTAGCCAACCTCATGTTCTTGCCCATTATTTGGCGAGAAGGGGGAGGTAATCCTTTACATATTCACCCAACAGGCTTGAAGTTGGATCATGCCATTACGCCACGATTCAATGCCAGCTTGGTAGGAGCAGGTAGCATAGGGGCTTTGGTAAGTGCCTTAGCTGCTGTGGGTAGCGACTTAAGCATGACGCCTCGTTATGTGGCGCACTTGGCGAATATTGCCTTTATGGCATTTTCTAGTGTAACCACAGCTGGTTTAGCTCGCAAGGGTTTTGAAGAGGCCTTTAATATTAAGCAGACTATGCATTTCTTTCCGACGCCTAATTCCCTTGAACATGCCCGTCAAGTTGCAGAAGCTCGCAAGAATGATTGGAACATCGTCGAGGGGCGGATGCCTAAAAACACCCCCATGAGTCAACTGGAACAAGAAGCGTCTGACTACAAGTCCAAGAAGAAACCTTAGTCGTTTTCTCTAAAAAACAATCCCTCTTCTACAGGAGAAGAGGGATTGAATGCATTAATTCAAAATAAAGCTTATAGCATTTAAACGAATGAAAAGCGACTAGGTGGATTCTAGGATCCTAGATTCGCAGATGTGTGATTGTACAAAGACGTACATAAGCACATCGAGAACCCGAGCGACAACGAAGACGTCAGACGCTATTTAATCGTTTAATTGGTATTAACGCAATAAAACGGTGACGACTTCTCCGTCGTTGTAGGCCAAGCCCCCTTCAATGGGGAGGCTTCGCTTTTCGCCACTGAGCGTTTCATAACGTAACGCCCCTTTTTTCAAGCGAACCAAGACCTGTTGACGTTTGGCTAAAATACCCAATTCCCCACTAGGGCTAGGCAACACCACGGAACGTACCGCTTCATCCAGCGTAACCGCATCAGGAGACATAACTTTTAAGAAGATGGACATACGTTTCACAACCTTTTCATTTGAGGAATATACGTTTAATTAAGCGGTAACGGCTTCAAGCTCTTCCGCTTTTTTAACCACATCTTCAATAGAACCACACATGTAAAAGGCCTGTTCAGGTAAGCTGTCGTATTTACCTGCTAGGATTTCTTTAAATCCACGCAAGGTGTCTTCCAGCTTCACGTAGCAACCGGGTACGCCGTTGAAGACTTCCGCCACATGGAAGGGTTGAGACAAGAAACGTTGAATACGTCTAGCTCTGCCAACCACGGCTTTATCTTCGTCAGAAAGTTCATCCATACCCAAAATGGCGATAATATCTTGCAAATCTTTGTAACGCTGAAGCACCGATTGCACTTCACGAGCGGTATTGTAGTGATCATCCCCAACAATTTTAGGATCCAACGCTTTGGAAGACGAATCAAGTGGATCCACGGCTGGGTAAATCCCCATTTCCGCAATTTTACGAGACAAAACAGTTGTTGCATCTAAGTGAGCAAAGGTCGCAGCAGGGGCAGGATCGGTCAAGTCATCCGCTGGCACATAAACCGCTTGGATCGAGGTAATCGCACCGTCTTTGGTGGACGTGATACGTTCTTGAAGACTTGCCATTTCATCAGCCAGTGTGGGCTGGTAGCCTACGGCAGAAGGCATACGACCTAACAGGGCGGATACTTCAGAACCTGCTTGGGTGAAGCGGAAGATGTTGTCCACAAATAAGAGAACGTCTTGCTTGGCTTCGTCACGGAAGTATTCCGCAATGGTCAGAGCCGAAAGGGCGACTCGCAAACGAGCCCCTGGGGGTTCGTTCATCTGCCCGTAAATCAAGGCAACTTTGTCTAAAACTTTAGAATCTTTCATTTCATGGTAAAGGTCGTTTCCTTCACGAGTCCGTTCGCCGACGCCAGCGAATACGGAAACCCCACCATGCCCTTTGGCGATGTTGTTAATCAATTCCATGATGATAACGGTTTTACCAACACCAGCACCACCAAACAAACCGATTTTACCACCTTTAGAATAAGGGGCTAATAAGTCAATGACTTTAATCCCTGTTTCAAAAATTTCTTGATCCGTAGACTGCTGCTCAATGGAAGGGGCTGGGCGGTGAATTGACCAGTGACTTTCAGCGTTGACTGGGCCAGCGTTGTCCACAGGTTGACCTAGCACGTTAAGGATGCGTCCCAAGGTAGGCGTCCCGACAGGCACTTTAATCGAGGAACCTGTGTCTAAAACATCCATGCCACGGGTTAAGCCTTCGGTGCCGTCCATAGCAACCGAACGCACACGGTTATTGCCTTGGTGACTTTGCACTTCCGCCACCAAAGTGGTTTGACCTGATTCGGTTTGAACCGTCATTTGCAAGGCGTTATAAATGGCAGGCAATTGCCCAACGGGGAACTCGACATCAATAACTGGACCAATAACTTGGGTAATTTTACCGTGAGACATCATTCAGGCGACTCCATTCATAATAATAAGCGACCCCAGACAGGATCTATTAACAATTTTAAATCTATTGTGATGCAAACAAAGCGGTGCGTCAACGAAAAAAATACTAAAAATACTTATAGATTCTAAAAAACACTTGTGATAGACTCTAATAATAAATAATACAGGTTTTCAATCGTAAGGATCTTAACTTATGAATTTGTCGATGCTGAAAGCGAAAATACACCGTGCCACCATTACTCAGACGGATCTTCACTACGAAGGGTCTATCACCATTGACGAAGCCTTGCTAGACGCTTCAGGCATTTTGCCTTATGAGCAGGTGGATGTGCTGAACATCAATAACGGCAACCGTTTTACCACCTATGCCATTAAAGGCGAACGTGGTTCAGGGATTATAGGCATCAATGGGGCGGCGGCTCGTTTGGCACAGACAGGGGATTTGGTTATTATTTGTGCTTTTGCTCAATTCACGAGCGAAGAAGCCCCTACACATAACCCGACGATTGTCTTTGTCAATAATCAAAACATCCCCACAAAAAATGGGGATGTTCAAAGGCTCGAAGTACTAGAAACGTCTTTGGCTTAGTCGTCGTCTTTCTTTTCGGTTTTTTTGGCTTTTTCTTGAGCCGCTTGTAGCTGTAGCTGTTGCTGTATCTGCATTGCTATAAAGGCATTTTGCTGAGCACCTACTTGCAAGTAAGGCTGGATTTTTGCCAATGTTTGCTGATACATCGGATTTGTCGTCATTTGCCAAGTGGGGTTACTGTTTATTTTTTGTGCCAAGGAAGCCGTTCCTGCTGGGTCAATAGCGGCACCCGCTTGCATCATTTGAGCAATAATCGCTGCGGCTTGAGCATTTACCTTACCGAAACTAGTGGCTCCCATGCTAATCGCATTGGCATTCGGTAAGTTATTAACCATGCCTAGGGCTTGAGCCCCGTTAAGTGGGTTGCCCAAAGAAGCGTTCACCAAGCCATTGGTATTGATAGCGGTTGAAGGTCTGCCAAAATTAGAATAAACACCTTGCGTCTGTATTTCCGTCTGCATTTGTCGAAGATACGTTTCTTTTTGTGCAGTGCTAAGCCCCCTGACTTGATTAGCCGTCAAGCCTTTTTGCGTTAACCATTGATTGAACTGGGCTTCTGTGGGTGCTTGCGTGTTTTGTTGGACGTTTTGTTGAGTCGCAGGCGAATTGAATGAACCAGGCAGACCTCCAAGGGCTGTGATTGAACCAATCATCATTAAAATCCTTATTCTATTTATTAAATTGCCTGAAAGCAATTATATAGGGGGTAAAAAGAAGGGCGGACGGAAGACTAAGCTTCCGTTCGCTAAAAAATGAACATAGCTGTCTTAATAAAGGTTTAAGGTGGTGATATTGTGCTATTCCGTAACATTTGGTTACAAAAGGCATGAAGCGTCCTGTTAAGATTGGTAACAGTCCCTGTAGATTCCTCCTATTTTGTTCGATACTTCTACCATGAATGACTCGAAAAGGATCTTTATTATGCCGATCGTTTCTCCACGCTTACACGCCTTTACCCTAAGTGAGTCCCTTATTTCTATGGCTATTTTAGGCGTAATTGCGGCTTTTACGATACCTAGCTTTCTTAACAGTATTCAAGAAAAACAACGACTCGCCACCTTCCGAGAAAACTTTTTATTGGTGGAAAGTTTACTTAAGAAATATTGTGCGAGTCCTGATTATGGCAACATTGTGTTTTATCAATACTTTGTGGAAAATGTTAAACAAGTTAAAGACAGTCATATCGGTAACGCGAGTACAATAACTTGGGTGAACTTTAACAACGGTAGTCGAGTCACCATAGACCCCACCACCGATCGAATCCTCGTACAGTGGGACGCCACCAACAACACCGACGCCGTCACATTAGATTTCAACCCTGTGAAAGGTCATGATTTATTAGCGAACGGAAGGGTGCTAAAAGCCTGCGAAGTAGCTCCCCTGCCTGAACAAAAAGCCTTGTACGCCGCAGCGGTTGGTTTGAGGGCGGATGCTGCTCCTGCCACCGAATATGTGGGCAATACAAGCCAACTGATTAATCCTGATGATGTGGTGGTGACCAACACCAATGCAGGTGGTGCAGGTGTGGATGCGGGGCATCAATATGGTGCTAGAGATGGTGGCTTTACCTAGAATCTTTCTATGTGATTTCTAATTGTTTGGTTTATACTAAATTATAAATAAACAACCTCATCAAAAGGAAATCATACGCAATGAATACTTGGGCAAATGACTTCAACGAACTTTCTTCAGAATTGAACGAAAAATGTGGTGTCTTTGGGATGATCGGCTCGCAAACGATTCCCATGGGGCAGTATGCCTATTTCGCCCTATTTGCGTTGCAACACCGTGGGCAGGAAAGTTGTGGCATGGCGGTTTTCAATAACGATCAAATGACCCTTCATAAAGATATTGGCTTAGTAAGCCAAGTCTATAAAGACGACTTGCTTCAAAAGCTTGAAGGGCAAGTCGTCATCGGGCATACCCGATACTCCACCGCGGGCGATTCTTCGCTTGAAAATGCACAGCCCGTGATTTCACGCTCTCGGCTCGGGAGCTTGGCACTGGCTCATAACGGCAATTTGATTGATTTAGACGACATAAGAGAACGCTTCCACTTAGAAAGTGGCGACGGCTTTGGTGCCAATAGCGACAGCCATGTCATGGTGCGTTGCTTGGGGCAAGCCTTGGCGGAAACACACGGCGATTTAGCCGAAGCAGCGGATTTGGTCTTTAATCATTGCCAAGGGGCGTTTAGCGTGGTGATGGCAATGGGCGATTGCTTGATTGCCGCTCGAGACAAGTATGGGATTCGTCCTTTGTGCTTGGGCAAAATGCCTGGTGGGCAAGTGGTGGTGGCATCTGAAACCTGTGCCTTGGATATTATTGGGGCGGAATACGTGCGAGATGTGGATCCTGGTGAGATTTTAATCATTGATTTAAAAGGACAGATCCAACAACGTTGGATTGCAGGAGCCAGTCCCAAAGCCAATGAGCATTTTTGTGCCTTTGAATACATTTATTTCGCCCGACCAGACAGCGTCTTACAAGGGCAAAGCGTTTATGAAGTACGGCTTAAGTTGGGAGCCTTACTCGCCAAGAGCCATCCTGTTGAAGCGGATTTCGTGATCCCTGTCCCTGATTCAGGCATCCCAGCGGCGGTGGGCTATTCACGGGCGAGTGGCATCCCTTATATGGATGGACTGATTAAAAACCGCTATGTCGGCAGAACCTTCATCAACCCGACTCAAGCCTTACGAGAGCAAGGCATCCGTTTGAAATTGAATCCCTTGAAGTCCCTGCTTGATGGCAAAAATGTGGTGGTGATTGACGATTCCATTGTGCGAGGCAATACCAGCCAACGCATCGTGAAAATGTTGAAAGATGCAGGCGTGAATCAGATTCACTTTCGAGTGAGTTCTCCGCCGGTGAAGCATCCGTGTTATTACGGCATTGATATGTCGAATGAATCGGAACTGATTGCCAATCAAATGGACAGTGACACCTTAAACGAGTGGTTAGGTAGTGACACGCTGGGTTATTTGTCGAAGTCGGATTTGTTAGAAGCCGTTTCGGCGACAGGCAACAGTGAGCCGTGTATGGCATGCTTTAACAATATGTATTATGCAGGCAAACCCACCGTTGTCAGTGAAGTTTCGGTTTCTTAAGGAAAATCGCTAACATATAATTTTGGCTCTTCGTCAAGCCCTACGCTATAGAAAATTATAAAGAGGGCTATACTAGCCCATATGGTTGAGTAAAACAATGACGAAATATAAAACGCCTGACACAATAACACAGGTAACAAGAGTGATGAGGGGGTAAAGATCTACCATGGTGGGGCATCCTTTTTAAATAGGGTAACTATTTCATTATAGCAAAGATTTTTGTTTTGTCATTATGCTTTAACACATCGATGCTGATGGGTGGGCGAAAGGCTCCTAAACGCGAGGGCTTCAGCCGTCGCACAAAGGGAGGCATCCGCTTGTGGGCATCGTTCAATAAAGCGACAGCCGACTTCAGGCATGCTTGAAATCGAAGGTGGCGTGCCTTCAATGGAATGTAAGTGCTTTACATTCGGGCGAGGGATGCTCTGCAACAAGCCAATCGTGTAAGGATGCCTAGGAGAAGCGAACAAGTCTTCCACCAACGCCGTTTCCACCAAATGTCCTGCATACATGACCGCCACCTTATGACAGACTTCCGCCACCACGCCCATGTCATGCGTAATCAGTAGCGTTGCCATGTTGAAATCTTTACAAAGTTCTTGAATCAAGCTCAAAATATCGGCTTGCACGGTGACATCTAGGGCGGTAGTGGGTTCATCTGCAATCAAGAGCTTCGGCGTACAGGCGAGTGCCATGGCAATCAACACCCGTTGACGCATACCGCCTGAAAATTCGTGAGGATAAGCCTTTAGCCGTTGTTCGGGGTTTGAAATACGAACCGCATCCAAAAGTTCACGCATCCGTTGCTGACGCTGGGACGAGTCTAAATCCGTGTGAGTGGTCAAAATCTCTTCGAGCTGGTTGCCAATCGTGTAGACGGGATTCAATGCAGACAGCGGGTCTTGCGGGATTAACGCCATCGCCTTGCCTCGCAGGCGACGGTAACTTTCTGCATCCAAGGATTGAAGCGAAAGCCCATTTAGGGTAATCGCTCCAGCACTCATCACCCCAGGGCGAGGTAGTAAACCAAGCACAGCAAGGCTTGTAAGGCTTTTACCGCATCCGCTTTCACCGACCAAGCCCATAATTTCCCCTTCGGCGATGCTGAAGTCCACGTTCTGCACCAACGGCACCAGCCCCTTACCTTCAGGATGAGGAAAGGAAATAGACAGGGATTCCACCTGTAAAACAGGCGTGGGAGGGGCAATAACGTTCACGGACGCATCCTTTTTAGGAGGTTTATCTAAAGTTTTGGAATTGTAGGGGTTTTTCCCACTCACTGGATTTCTGCTTCAAGTGGGTGATCACCGCTTGCAAATCGTCTCGATTTTTGCCATTGACCCGCACTTGTTCGCCTTGAATCGACGCTTGCACCTTGAGCTTGGTTTCTTTAATTTCGCTCACGATTTTTTTAGCCAATTCCTTGTCAATCCCGCAATTAAGCTTAATCACTTGACGCACACGGTTGCCTAGGGCGTGTTCAATGGCGTTGCTTTGGGCGTCCAACAAAAAGGGACTTAGGCTACGTTTGATGATTTTTTCTTCCAAAATCTGCAAGACGTTTTGCAAGGCAAAGTCATTGGCGGTTGTAATGGTGATGTCTTCTTTGTTTAGCACAAGTTCGGTTGCCGTGTCTTTCAGGTCGAATCGAGCGTTAATGTCTCGACTGGCTTGATCCACCGCGTTGGTGAGTTCTTGAGCGTCAAATTCGGACACCACATCAAAGGTTGCATCTTTTGCCATGGGTCATCTCCTTCTACAAATAAAACAATGATTATTTCTTAATTTTACCATAAATCTTGGCAATGTAACGAAGCATTTAATGTTTTGAACACTTTTTCAATTTTTCGGATACTATAAAAGCATTTAATACCAATTAAACGATTAAATGTTGTGTTAAATGTAGGAGCGTGATTTATCACGCCCGCTTTACAATGCTGAAAAGGGTGCGATAAATCGCACCCCTACAGAGAATTTTTACGCTATTTATTTGTTTAATTGGTATAAGATGTTAGAAAAATGAATGACGTTTCAAAAAACAAAAGAGGACTTGAATCTCTCAAGCCCTCTTTTTTAGTTTTGTCGAGCAAGCTTAAACGGTTGCCGTCAAAAGCTTTTCAAGGGTCGAACCCATATCCGCAGGGGATTCCACCACCGCAATGCCCGCTTCTTTCAAAGCCTTCATTTTTTCAGCAGCCGTTCCCTTACCACCTGAAATAATCGCACCCGCATGACCCATGCGTTTGCCAGGAGGCGCCGTCTGACCCGCAATAAAGCAGACCATCGGCTTGGTGACGTTTTCTTTGTAATACGCTGCGGCTTCTTCTTCAGCCGAACCGCCAATTTCACCAATCATGATGATCGCATCCGTATCAGGATCCGCTTGGAACAACGCCAAAGCATCGATGAAGTTCGTACCGTTGATGGGATCTCCACCAATACCGATACAGGTACTTTGCCCGATGCCTCGTTGGGTGAGCTGATCCACGGCTTCATAGGTGAGCGTTCCTGAGCGAGAAACCACGCCGACTCGTCCAGCCAAGTGAATCGACGCAGGCATAATGCCGACCTTCGCTTGCCCAGGGCTAATGATACCGGGGCAGTTGGGTCCGATGAGACGCACGTTGGGGTATTCAGTCAACAACAAATGCTTGACCTTCATCATATCCACCACAGGAATGCCTTCGGTGATGCAAATCACGAGGGCTACACCAGCGTCCGCTGCTTCTAAAATCGCATCCGCCGCAAAGGGAGGAGGCACAAAAATCACGGAACAATCCGCCCCTGTTTGAGCCACAGCATCTTTCACGGTGTTGAAAATAGGGAGGTCTACGCCGTTTACCGTGTGAGTCGTTCCGCCTTTATTGGGGGTAACGCCTCCGACGATTTGCGTGCCGTATTTTAGACATTGTTCAGCGTGGAAGGTGCCTTCACGCCCTGTCAAACCTTGCACGATGACTTTTGTTTCTTTGGTTAATAAAACCGCCATGTCATAATTTCCTTTTTAAAATAGATTTAAACTTTACGGCTATACAGAAGTGGTCTGTTTGAGCGAAAGAACCACCTTTTCGGCAGCGGCTTCAATGGTTTCACCCACTTCGTAGCGAATGCCACTTTCGGCTAAAATGCGTTTGCCTTCGTCCACATTGGTGCCTTTCATACGAATGACAATGGGCAAGCTCATATTCAGCTTTTGAGCCGCTTTCACCACGCCAGTCGCCAGCAAGTCGCAACGCAAGATGCCGCCAAAAATGTTGATGAAAATGACTTTCACATCCTTGTCGCTCATAATAATGCGGAAGGCGTTTTCAATGGCGTCTTCTGTGGCACTACCACCGACATCCAAGAAGTTCGCTGGGGAGGCGCCGTAAAGTTTAACGATGTCCATGGTTGCCATCGCAAGACCTGCACCGTTAACCATGCACGCCACTTCGCCGTCTAGCTTAATGTAGTTCAAGCCGAATTTCGACGCTTCCACTTCAAGGGCGTCTTCTTCATCGGTGTCACGCAAGGCGACGATGTTGGCATGACGATACAAGGCGTTGGAATCGAAGTTGACTTTGGCATCCAAGGCGAAGACTTGATCGTCCGCCGTGATGATAAGCGGGTTGATTTCAAGCAAACTACAGTCGGTTTCAATAAACATCGTGTAGAGATTTTGAATCAACTTGTGAGCCTGCTTGCTTTGGGCTGGATTTAAGCCCAAGTTAAAGCAGATTTCACGGATTTCATAGGCTTGAATGCCTAACGCAGGATGAATCACGGTTTTCTTGATTTTTTCAGGCGTTTTTTCAGCGACTTCTTCAATATCCATACCGCCTTCGGTCGATGCCATCAGAACCGCACGAGAGGTGGCTCTGTCCATGACGATCGCCAAGTACAATTCACGTGCGATGTTAGAACCTTCTTCCACCAAAACGCATTTGACTTTTTGCCCTTCAGCACTGGTTTGGTGCGTAATCAACTGCATACCGATAATCGCTTCCGCAGCGGCACGGACGGCTTCAGGGTTGTTGTCGACGACTTTAACACCGCCGCCTTTGCCACGTCCACCCGCATGGATTTGGGCTTTAACGACGACTTTCGCCGTTTTGAGGGTGCCAGCCACGGTGACGGCTCCTTCGGGGGTGGTGGCGACATCGCCATTGGGGACGTTAATATCGTAGTCGCGAAACAAGCCTTTGGCTTGATATTCATGGATTTTCATTCAGGATTTCCTTCACTAATCAATATAAATCAAACTAAAACGAACATGACTCTATTGTAGCCTCTACACCGTAAAAAAAGCAATAGGCGATATTAACGAGATGTTGATTCTCTGTTTTCTAGCTTCGTTTAAAGCTGGTCTCTGACAACGACCAGCTTTAAACGGAGCCAAAAATCTATTTCCCAAATATGGACGGTATTAAGGATAAAGTCCACGCAGTTTCTTGGCTTCGGCGACACGCCCCACCCCGATGATCATCGCCGCTGTGCGAGGCGACACCTTACGCTCCAACGCCGTGTGGAAGACTTCGTCGAAGGCTTTCGTCATAAGATACGTCAGCTTATTGGTGACTTCATTTTCAGACCAAAACAAGTGCTGAATATCCTGCACCCACTCAAAGTAAGACACGACCACACCGCCTGCATTCGCCAAAATACCAGGGATGACATAAATCCCCTTCGCATCTAAAATGCGGTCGGCTTCTGTCGTAACAGGACCGTTCGCCCCTTCTGCGACAATGCGAGCCTTCACACGATCCGCATTCACTTCGGTGATGCAATTCGCCACCGCCGCAGGCACCAAAATATCCACTTCAAGCTCAAAAATATCCTTCAAATCGAGCTCATCACCAGGGTGATACCCCTCTACAGAGCCATGTTCACGCACATAGGCTTGCAATTTCGGTATATCAATCCCTGTGGGATCGTAAATACCGCCTTTGGCATCGGTAACGGCGACAATTTTATAGCCTTTTTGATGCAAAAACTTTGCCGTAATACTACCCACGTTGCCAAAGCCTTGCACCGCAACGGTAGGGGCATCGCCAAAACCGCCGAGCTTTTGTACGGCGAGTTCCACCGTCAATGCCACGCCACGACCCGTGGCTTCGACACGCCCAAGCGTACCGCCTACGCTGACAGGTTTCCCAGTCACAACACCAGGAACCGCATAGCCAATGAAGTTGGAATACGTGTCCATCATCCACGCCATCATTTTTTCGTTGGTATACATGTCAGGGGCAGGAATGTCTTTTTCGGGCCCAATCATGGATAAAATTTCCGTCGTGTAGCGACGAGTGAGGCGTTCTAGCTCGTTTTCGCTCATTTCTTCAGGGAAGCAACAGACACCACCCTTGGCTCCGCCGTAGGGGAGGTTGAGCAAGGAGCATTTCCACGTCATCCACATGGCGAGTGCCGCCACTTCACCGAGCTGTACATCGTGGTGAAAACGCACGCCTCCCTTAGAAGGCCCGAGCGTTTGGTCATGTTGCACACGGTAGCCCATAAACAACTTGGTCAAGCCGTTGTCGAGCTTAATCGGTACGGACACGATCAGCGATTTACGAGGGAACCGCAAGCGTTCGTGAATGCCAGCGTCCAAGTTCATGGTTTCGGCGACGGCATCAAGCTGTTTTTGTGCCATGTAAAATGTTTCGTTATAAAACTCTTTCATCGGATGTTGTGACATCGTGAAGCCCTCAAAAAAAACTATATGTTCATTTCCATTGTAGCAAAATTATTGAAAAGAAACCATTTTATTTTCAGATAATTTTGACGCCAAGGCATTTCGCCCCCAATCCGATGCCTTCATCATCCCTTTGCCAGCGGGTTGCAAGCCTTCGATGCACAAGACGCCGTCGCCTGTTTGCACCCAAATGCCTTGCTTGTTGACGTCTAGCACCTGCCCAGCGACACCCTCGCTTGGTTCAACGCCTTCCACCACCGACACCGAGCCAAGCTTCAATATAATGTCTTCAAAGCTTACTTTTGCACTAGGAAAGGGGGTCAAGGCTTGGATGCGTTGCTTAATCACCGTCGCTGAAGCCGTCCAATCGATCGACGCCTCTTCTTTTTTGAGCTTGGGGGCAAAAGTCGCTAACGCATCGTTTTGCTTTTCGGGTGTGATGCTCCCGTTTTCAAGCCCTGCGAGCGTTTCAAGCAGGACGTCCCCAGCGATTTGAGCCAACTTGTCCGACAGCAAGCCTGTGGTGTCGCCTGCTTCAATGGGGAGGCTCCGCTTGAGGAGCATATCGCCTGTGTCGACGCCTTCATCGCTAAACATGGTCGTTAAGCCTGTTTCCGTTTTGCCGTCCAGCACCGCCCACTGAATGGGATTCGCCCCCCGATACTCAGGCAATAGCGACGCATGGACGTTGACCACGCCTTTTTTCGGCGTTTCCAGCACGCGTAGGGGGAGAATCTGCCCAAAGGCAATGGTGATGATATAGTCAGGGGCGAAAGCTTCGAGTTGAGCCATAATGTCGTCTTCCTTGCGTAGGCGTTCAGGCGTCAAAACAGGAATACCGTGGCTTTCCGCCACGACTTTCACTGGCGACGGCGTGAGCTTTTTGCCACGTCCTGCGGGGCGATCGGGTTGCGTCACCACTGCCACAATCTCGATGTGGGGGGCGTTTAACAGGGCATTCAAGCAGGGTACAGAAAAATCGGGGGTTCCCATAAACACAAGTCGTAAAGCGGTCATAAGGTCGTCTCCATAAGGCTAATTTTCTTCTAGTTTAGCAGAAAAAAGATAGGATGAGAGAAAAATTCGTTTTTTGAAGCTGTAGCTTGGATGATACCATTTCATACCATTTAAACGATTGAAAGCGACTAGGTGGATTCTAGGAGCCTAGACTCGCCGATGTGTGAGGTGTACACAGACGACCATAAGCACATCGAGAACCCGAGCGACAACGCAGAGACATTTTACAGAAAATTATAAACTTCTCTATATCTATCGGATACTACTATAAACTGGCTTTCAGATACTTCATTAGTTTGCGTTTAAGCTGCGGATGCTGAAAAAAAGTGATGCCATTTAAAACGCCGTAACTCAAACACTTTAACCCGACTCGAAAGCGTGTTTTTAAAGAAAGAGGCGTGTGAAATAGTTGCAAATCGAAATCTCGTTGCATGATATAAGGCATCATTTGAATCACCACCCCTTGACGCTCAATCCACGACACCCAAAACGATTCATGATTCCAAAATCCCTGCTCCAATTCTTGGTTCAGCACAGGTGCCAACGCATTCACTTGATTCATCACGTCAGGAATCGAAATCATGAGTAAATCGTTACCCCAAACAGCATTGGGTTCAACGCTTGCTACATCAGGAAAGCCTGCCCAAAACCCAATAAACAAAGGGAAAGACGAGTCGGCATAATCCAAATGCTTCAAGTCCTTACAAATGTATTTGCGTTTAGCAGACGCTTCTATCAGTGCATCAAGATTAAGCTCGGTTAAAAAGCGAATATCGGGGCGAGTTTGAATCACAAAGTCATAGCTCATTTGTGCTTCAGATTCATGGGCTTTTCGCAATTCATTACATTGCCACATACTAAAATACATATTGTAAAGTCTTCTACTGTGGATGTAGTGGGTTTCCCCTTCTTTCTCACTCAAAAGATGCTTGACCGTTTTATCTTCGATGTTTTTTTGCGTATCCACCACGAGTTTGACAGGACGGTACGCCTGTTGGATTTGGGCTTGCCTCTCATCATCAAAGACTTTAATTAAATCGTCATTTGTATAACCACAGCGAGTGTTAGAATCATTGAGCGTGTTCCACGTGTGGATAAAGACATCCACTTGGTAGCCGCTGGATTGATTCACCTTAATCACCTGTTGCCAAAGGGATTCATAGCACGCCTCAAAGGTTCTTAGGTGTCCAAATAATTGAAGGGCAATTCTTTTGTGAGTCATCATTTTCTCCGTATGTTGAAAGTACTTGGATCCGTCCTAGGCATTTTATAGCCGTTTTTAGGGTTTTCTGTACCGTGTCTATACTTTGTCGCTACGATTATTTTGTTCCGTTATGTACGTCTGTGTACACGCCCTCACAAAATAATCTAGGCTCCTCGTCTAGCCGACTGTACAGAAAACTCTAAAGACGGCTATAGCTCACCTATTTCCTGTAAAGAACACTATACGCATCCCTTTCAAAGGCTTTGCCTACTCTAACATAAACATTCCCCCAAAAACCCAAGACTTGGCATTTTTGCGTGCTTCAGGTAGAATGGAAACAGTTTCATTTCGACCAAAAGGATTTTACACCATGGTTTACACACTCGTTTTAATTCGTCATGGGCAGAGCGAATGGAATTTGTCCAACCGATTCACAGGCTGGCACGATGTCGACTTGACCCCCCAAGGCGTCCAAGAAGCTCAAGATGCTGGAAAACTCCTCAAAGAAAAGGGTTACGGCTTTGATTTAAGCTTTACGTCCCTGCAAAAACGAGCCATCAAAACGCAAAACAACGTCCTTGATGCCCTAGATGAACTCTACATTCCTGTTGTGAAAGACTGGCACCTCAACGAGCGTCACTACGGCACCTTGCAAGGACTAGACAAAGCCGAAACCGCCCAAAAATACGGCGACGAACAAGTGAAAATCTGGCGACGTAGCTATGATATTACGCCTCCGCCGCTGACGAAGGACGACCCTCGTTACCCAGGGCATGATGCGCGTTACGCCCACTTGAGCGAAGCCGAACTCCCGCTCACGGAAAGCTTGAAAGAAACCGTCGCACGAGTCGTGCCTTACTGGCAAACGGCGATCGCCCCTGAAGTGAAAGCAGGCAAGCGTGTTTTGATTGCGGCTCACGGCAATAGTTTGCGAGCCTTGGTGAAGTATTTGGATGACTTGAGCGAAGCCGAAGTCTTGGAACTCAACATTCCGACAGGGCAACCGCTGGTTTATGAGTTGGATGAAAATCTTAAGCCGATTAAGCACTATTACTTAGGTGATGCCGACGCCATCCAAGCCGCTATGCATGCTGTGGCTTCTCAAGGCTCCGCTAAATAAAAGGTCAGATCCATGCACGCATCGCTTTTACAAGAATCGCACTTGCCTTTGTATCGCAAGTACCGCCCCCAAAGCCTGCCTGAACTGGTGGGTCAAAAAGCGGTGGCTCAAACCTTGAGCAATGCCATTGCCTTGAACCGAATTTCCCATGCCTACTTGTTCACAGGCCCACGAGGCACGGGCAAGACGTCTTCCGCACGGATTTTGGCGAAATCGCTGAATTGTGTGGAAGGCCCCACGGCAAACCCCTGCCAAGTCTGCGATTCGTGCGTGAACATCACCGCTGGCAACGACTTGGACGTCATCGAGTTTGACGCCGCCTCTAACGGAGGCGTGGAAGATGCTCGCCACTTGATTGAATCTTGCCAATTTGCTCCGCTCGCGGGTCGCTACAAGATTTACATCATCGATGAAATTCACATGCTGTCGTCTCAAGCCTTTAACGCCTTGCTCAAAACGCTTGAAGAACCGCCTGACAAGGTCATCTTCATTTTTGCAACGACGGAAGCTCACAAGGTTTTGCCGACGATCGTGTCTCGCTGTCAACAATTTATGTTCAACCGCATCCCCACGGCGGATATTCACCAGCACCTCATCGAAATCTGCCAAAAGGAAGGCTTGACGATTGACTCTAACGCCTTGTTGCACTTGGCTCGTAAAGCGCGTGGGGGCTTGCGTGATGCCTTGTCAAACTTGGATCAAGCGTCGGTCTTGGCTCGTGGCAAGCAGGAGCCGTTTAGCTTGGCGGAACTCATTGAGTTTTTGGGCGAAGTGCCTGAAGAGCAAATGTTGGCGTTGGCGGAAGGGCTGATTGAGCATGATGCACAAGCCGTTTTGAAGTATATTGGCGAGTTCAATCACAAAGGCATTGAAGCACGGCAAGTGATTAAACCCCTGATGATGAGCTTGCGTCACCTATTGATTGCCACCGCCGTGGGTGCGGATGCCCTGACCGCCGACGATTTGGATACCTCTGAAGCGGTGGTGGAAAGCGTCAAGCGTTTGGCACCCTTGGTGAACTCGGCTCAAGTGGCGACGATTATGAACGCCTTGAACCAGTTGGATCAAGACATTCGCCACGCCCAAGAACCATCCTTAAACTTGGAAGTGGGCTTGCTGGCGATTTGCATGAATGCCATGCCTCAAGACATGACCGCTTTGCTGGAGCGTTTGGAAGCCCTTGAACATCAGCTTACCCAGCTCAAACACGGAGGCATCACGCATGCCCCTGCTCCACAGCAGCACGCCCCCGCCCCTCGATACCCTTCCGCTCCGCCTCCTTCGGGTCCTCCGCCGTATAACCCCTCGGCTCCAGTGGCTCAAATGCCTGCTCCGCAAGCGATGCCTCCTGTGATGCCCAGCCCTCAAGCGATGCCTGCCCCTGTTCAACGACAAGCTCCATCGCAAGCTCAAACGGCTCCGCAAGCTCACACATCAGCCCCTGCACCGAGCAATTTGCAAGATTTACATCAACGCATTTGTGCCTTAATCGGCTCGGGTGCGGTGCGTCCGCTCTTTTTACAGCATGTGCATATTGTCGAACATACCGACCAAAAATTGACCTTGTCTTGCAAGAGTGCCGCCCTGCTCAAAATGATGCAAACGCCTGACAAGCTTGGGCATTACAAAAATGCCGCCGCCCAAGTCTTGGGCAAAGAGCTTCACATTGCCTTTCAAGTGGGGACGAGTTCGCCTCCGCCAGCGATGAATGCACCACCTGCACGAGCCAACGTCGTCGCACCGCAAGGCAATCCACATAATACGCTTGAAGGTCAAACGCTTATTCCTGTCGAGGTCTTGCCTCCTCCTCCGCAAGCTCCAGCACCTGTCCACGTTCAGCCTGTTGCGATGGCTCCACCAGCTCCGAAAGCCCCTGCTTCCTTGGATGCCATGCCGTCCTTGAGCTTTGATGACACGCCTTCGATGCCTTCATCGAGCGAGCCTCCGCCGTTGTGGGAAGATGAGGAAGCGGTTTCGTCTGTGCAGGCAAACCCTGTGTCTGTAGCCGTTTCAGTGCCTGTGACAGGGTCTGTAACGATTCAAGGGTCTGGTGATGATTTAGAAGAATCTAAATCGCAAGCCGTGGCGTTGCTAAAGGCGACGGATATTGAAGTCACCACCGTGGATGATGAAGATGCTGGCGTTATTCAAGGCACGCTTTTAGGCATCGGTGAAAGCACTGACGAAGATTAGGTTTTTTTACCTAATTTTTCAATATATTCCTTCAATCCTTCAAATGTCGTGATATTGGGAATACCAAAATATTCTAAAGCATTCTTTAAAGAAGTAGGAAAGTTGATTCCTCCAAAGCCTTGATCCTCATGTAGTGCAACAGGGAGGGTTTTATCTGCAGGGTTAAACGAAAGAACCTTAGTATGCTTAGGGAAATTGTCTCTTCGGTGTTTCTGTGGATCACCAAAGATTTTAACGTCTAGGTCTAAAG
This sequence comes from Vampirovibrionales bacterium, assembly GCA_044371965.1. Taxonomy (GTDB): domain Bacteria; phylum Cyanobacteriota; class Vampirovibrionia; order Vampirovibrionales; family JAJTHC01; genus JAJTHC01. Next base: position 717 of record JBILSS010000016.1, on the reverse strand, counting down.
TATCCGTTTCTTTTAGTGTTGCTATGTTCTTCTTCCCTTGCCAATATAATTTAGCAGTGTTCCCTTTGTAAATGTAGTGAACAGGGGCTATATTTACCTCTAGGATTCTTTCATTAGGAGTATTAATAAAGGTATATAAGGGTTTTGATTTACTTGAAATTATTTGTTTTGCACCAGTGTTTTGATTTATGACCTCATGCCATTCCTTACTAGGAAGAAGGCGTTTTTCTGAAACACTCACTATGGAACCTACTTCACCTATTTTATTGCACAAAATAAAAATACGATTAGGTATCAAATCTAAGAGCATGTTAACATTACGACCTTTTGGTGGGAGGGACTTAAAAAGGTAAAGGTTTTTTTGATTGGGTCCTGCTAGCATATAAGGATACCCCTCAAAGATATTCGCCCCCACCCGAGCCGTGTTGGCAGGCGAGGCTTTTGACACCGCAGGCATTATCGGTAAAGACGGAGCAAACGTATTGAGTTTTAACATATAGTAGAGACCTTATGGATATTAAAAAGTGAGGAAAACAACTAGAAACATAAAAGCAAGGGAAAGAATTCTTGGAACCCCTTTCCCCATTATTTCACAAACAAAATAATATCCTGATAATAATCCGCTTCAATATCGATCCGCCATAAGGCATCGGTGTTTTCAACACGGCGATTTTTCAGCGTGTCGAGCAAGGCGAATTCATCGTCGACGGTTAAGCC